>DASXPW010000105.1:0-6377 GCA_036493385.1 Pyrinomonadaceae bacterium | reverse complement strand
GATCCCGGGAGTTGAAATAAATCTTGATTCGGTCATTACCAACATTATCGTTTTCGATATTTCGCGCACAGGGGTCACGTCGCCCGAACTGTGTCGTCGACTGAAGGATCAGAATATTCTTGCGGTCGGAATCGACGACCGGACAATGCGGATGGTGACGCATTTGGACGCGAGTTCCGACGATATCGAGCAAGTCTTACTAACCATGAAGGAACTATTGAAATGAGCATCTCGGGCGTAGTAAGAATATTGCTATGTTCGTTATCGGTTTGGCTGATATTCTCGCCGGTTGCGCAGGCTCAGTCGGACCCTCGAGGCCTTAGGCCATGTACTGCCGAGCCGTCGGTGCAATGTGGTACGTTTCGAGTTTTCGAGGATCGTCAAAAGAAGAGCGGCCGAACGATCGACCTCAACGTTATCGTCCTCCCGGCGGTTGGCGAACGAAAGTTCGATCCGATGTTTGACCTGTCGGGTGGTCCCGGCGCGGCCGCGACGTTGGACCTTGAGCTGATCATGAAAGAGCTGCCGCAATATCGCCAGGGTCGCGACATTGTTCTCGTGGACCAGCGGGGTACGGGCAATTCAAATCCACTCAGATGTGAGCCGTTGCCGGGACATACGGCCCTCGATGAAATGTACCCGGTCGCGTACGTGCAAAGGTGTCGCGAATCCCTCGAAAAAAGCGCCGATCTCACAAAATACACCACCGAGATCGCTATAGACGATCTCGACGACATCCGCCGGTGGCTGGGATACAAAAAGATCGATCTGTGGGCAATTTCCTACGGGACGCGAGCTGCTCAGGTATATGTAAGGCAACATGGCGACGCCGTCGGTCACGTGGTGTTGACGGGGGCGATCGGCACATATCACAAAATGCCGTTTTATCACGCGCCGAATGCTCAAGCCTCGCTCGACCTGCTTCTTACGGAATGTGAGCGGGACGAGCGGTGCCACGCCGCCTTTCCGGCGATCAAACAGGAAACCGGCGCTCTCTTCGTACGCCTGAAGCGAGGGCCGATAAAAGCGATTTATCAGGATCCGCAAAACGGATCGCCAACATCGTATCTGGTCCGAGGAGAGATCTTTGCCGAAAGCATCAGGACATGGCTCTATACCCGTGACACAACCCAGCAGATACCGTTCGTTATCCATGAGGCAGCATTAGGGAATTTCAGCCCCTTTTTAAAACGCGTCCTCAGGGCTGACGGGCCTGACCTTAATTCATTCATCGCCGACGGAATGTATTTGTCGGTAACCTGTGCCGAGGATGTTCCCTACATCGACGTCGCTGACGCGGACCGGCTGAGCCGGAAGACGATCTTTGGCAATTACCGCGTGTTACAACAGAAACGCGCATGTGCGAATTGGCCTAAAGGTAAGATCGGAGCTGACTATCGTCGGGCGGTCACGTCTGATGTACCGGTTATGTTCGTAACCGGAGCGCTGGATCCGGTGACTTCGCCACGTTGGGCAGATGAGCTTGCGAGAGGTTTTAGACATCATGTAATGCTTACTATTTCCGAGCAAGGCCATGGTCCCGTCGGGCTTACTAATATCGATTGCGAAGATAGTCTGATCATCCGTTTCATCAGCGATCTGCCGATCGGCGAAGCTGATAAGGTATGTCTTAGTAACATGCAACCGCCCCCGTTCGTTGTAAATGAAAAGTAAACCCAGCTTATGAATATAGAGCAGCTCCGAAAATACTGCCTCTCATTTCCCGGCGCTACTGAGGATGTCAAATGGGGTTCCGATCTTTGTTTCTCGGTCGGCGCGAAAATGTTCTGTGTGACGGGTGCGGACGCGATATCCGGGATGTCGATCAAATGCACACCCGAGAAATTTAGTGAGCTGATCGAGCGCTCGGGCATCGACCCGGCGGCTTATGTCGGCCGATACAAATGGGTACGCATTTCAGAGCTCGACGCCGTAACTCCCGCCGAGCTTAAAGATCTGCTCAAAACGTCCTACCAACTTGTGTTCGACAAATTGCCGCCTAAGATCAAAAAGTCGATCAAGTTTTGAGTTCCAACTTTAGTTGGCTTAACTTCATAGGAGGCCAGCTAAAGCTGGAACTAAAAACTCCGCAAATGATCATCGCTATCGACGGCCCGTCAGGTGCCGGAAAATCAACGCTCGGCAAGATGCTCGCAAAAGAGCTCGGGCTGCTGTATCTCGACACGGGCGCGATGTATCGAGCGGTAGCCGTGTCGGCACTTCACACCGGAACGAGCATTGAAGATCAGGCCGGACTGACCAGTGTCGCCGACGGCTCGAAGATAGATCTCGTCGGCGAGCCTGATTCGCTGAGAGTGATCCTCGATGGCGCGGACGTGTCCGCCGAGATACGTACGCTCGAGGTCGCGCAGGCCGCGTCGATCGTCTCGACCGTTTCCGGCGTGCGTCGAGTGATGGTCGAGCACCAGCGGCAGATCGGCCTTGCCGCGCCGAAGGGCTGCGTCCTCGAAGGCCGCGATATCGGCAGCGTCGTTTTCCCCAATGCGGATTTCAAATTTTTTCTCACGGCCACGCCGGAAGCCCGTGCGCGCCGACGCTTTGAAGAGGACAAAGCCAAAGGCCTCGTCTCCACCTACGAACAGACCCTTGCCGAAATAAACCAGCGGGACGAGCGCGATGTCTCACGTACAGACTCTCCGCTTGTCATCGCCGCCGACGCAATAGTGATCGACACCAGTGAGCTCGACCTGACAGAGGTGTTTGAACAGATGCTGGCCACAATAAATTCCCACAAATCGTCCGCGGCAGAATGATTGACTTGATTTTGATCAAAAGCTAACATCGTAGATTGCTCTTTTTGTGCTCCCGTAGCTCAGCCGGATAGAGCAACGGCCTTCTAAGCCGTAGGCCGCAGGTTCGAATCCTGCCGGGGGCAAAAACATTGAAGGATTGCAAATTTCAACGCTGAAATTTACTATCTAGTCAGAATACGGCGGCTATAGTTCAGTGGTTAGAGCGTCTGATTGTGGTTCAGAATGTCGTGGGTTCGAATCCCACTAGCCGCCCCAGCAAATTTCCGATCACCGATCGCACCGAAAATTTCTCTTCAGAAAGCTTTCACGCGGCCTATAATCTTTCTGAAGCTCTACGCTTCTCGATAATCATATGAAGAAGTGCCCACTCGGCTGTCGATGCGCTCTCGCCATCCTGATCTGCATATCCGCGTTCGGCTTTGTCGCAACGGCGCAGCGAACGGGACCGAAGTTTGTTGCGGATGAGGTCCTGGTCAAGCTTCGAACGAGCGCGAAGGAAAAAACGGCGATATCGATCGCGCAAAAGCTTGGCGCGAACGTGATGGAAAAGTTCGGTGATCTTGGATGGGTCCATTTGAAGCTTCGCAAAGGCCAGACCGTCGATGAGGCCATTAGTGAATTTTCGAAGATGGCCGATGTCGAGACAGTCCAGCCTAATTTTTATTATCGCCTGCTGACGACGCCAAACGACGCACTATGGTCTGACCTCTACGGAATGGCCAAGATCTCGGCGCCCGCCGCGTGGGACCTCACGACGGGCAGCACGGACGTTGTCGTCGCCGATATCGACACGGGCTTTGACTATACTCACGAGGACCTCGCGGACAATGCCTGGAAAAACACCGGCGAAATACCGAACAACGGTATTGACGACGACAACAATGGCTTTGTCGATGATTACTACGGCTACGATTTTCGCTATAACGACCCCGACCCTCAGGACGAAAACGGCCACGGCACGCATACCGCGGGAACGATCGGTGCCGTCGGCAATAATTCCATCGGCGTCGCCGGCGTTAGCTGGCATGTCAAGATCATGGGGATAAAGATCTACAGTGCGACTGGCGAGGATTCGACATCGGCGATGGTCATCAACGCGTATAACTATGTGCGGATGATGAAGATGCGCGGCGTGAATATCGTCGCGACGAACAATTCCTATGGCGGCTGTCCCGAGACCTGCGGCACCGATATCGCGGTTAAGCAGGCGATCGATGCTATGGGAGACGCAGGCATCCTGAATGTTTTCGCTGCCGGCAATTCCGGGACGAATAATGACCAGTTCCCTTTTTTCCCGGCCAGCTACGATTCACCCAGCATCATTTCGGTCGGCGGTTCCGATCAAGACGATAACCGGATATTTAATTACGGTGCGACGAGCGTCGATATCGCGGCCCCGGGTTCGATCATTAAGAGCACGGTGCCGGCGGCGTTGCAGCCCGCCAAATACTGGAATCTTAGCGGCACATCGATGTCGGCTCCTCACGTTACCGGTGCCGCTGCGTTGCTAGCGTCGTACAATCCGTCGCTGACGGCCGCTTCATTAAAGGCGACTTTGATCAACAGCGCGGACGTGCTGCCCGCCTTCATCGGAGCAAATCGGGCGGGCGGGCGTTTAAATGTCTTCCGAGCCCTTACGAATCAAACTGTATGTACGTTTAACCTCTCGACGAATTCGGTGACGATGCCGACAAAGGGCGGCGTGTTCACCGTCGATGTAGGCGCCGGGACGAACTGTGATCTTGCGGCAACGACAAATGTAAAATGGCTGCACGCTGAGGGTCCCCGGACCTTGAGCGGCACGGGCACTCTGACATTTCGGGTCGGCATTAACCAGACGATCACGCGAAGTGCCACAATATCGCTTGCCGGCCAAACCGTGACCGTAACTCAGTCTCGCCAGCATTAAATCTGGGCGCCGCGCCAACTTTTAAGCGTTTCGCAGCGTCCTAGAAGAGTTTATTACCGACGACGGCCCAGGGTCGATCCGGGCGTTAGGTTTCTTGCAAACAGGCGACGTGGGATAGTATATTCTAGGTTCTTGTTCGGCCTTGACCTTGGCTTAACCAGGATCTCACATTAAGGGACATAGTAATGAAAGATTTTTTGATCCGAAGCGGCAGATCAGCCAGTTTGGTAGCCGTCCTCGCGTTTTTGGTGGTATCGGCGGCGGCGCAGCCCGGTTCGGGAAACATAAAGCTTCGCAAGGCTCTCGACTTTGACCATGACGGAAGGGCCGACCTGACCATCTTCCGTCCAAGCAATAACACATGGTATGTCAACAAGAGCAGCGGCGGTTTTCTCTTCCAGACTTTTGGTCTGGCCAACGAGGACTTTATAACGCCCGGCGATTACGACGGCGACGGCACGGCCGATATCGCAGTATGGCGTGACACGACAGGTGTCTTTTATCGGCTCAACAGCTCTACAAACACCTTCTCGTCGACCCAGTTTGGCCTTCCAGGCGACGACCCGGTCGCCCGCGATTATGACGGCGACGGAAAGACGGACCTTGCTGTTGTTCGCCGCACGAACGGCAAGCTCATTTGGTACATCCTGAAAAGCATGGGCGGTGGGTTCAGCTCGATCCAGTTTGGGCTCTCGACCGATTTCCCTGTCCCCGGCGATTATGACGGCGACGGAAAATTTGACATTGCCGTTCAGCGTCCCGGAGCAACACCGACGTCGCAGGCGTTCTTTTACATACAGCGCAGTTCGGGCCCGACCGTCGACATCATCCCTTGGGGCTTCAGCAATGACGCCGTTGTCCCCGGCGATTATGACGGCGATGGAAAGACCGATATTGCGGTTGTTCGAGAGGGCCCGACACCGTCGTCGAGCCTGGCTTGGTACATTAGGAAGAGCAGTGACGGAAAGCTGAAGGCTCTTACATTTGGCTTGACCGGCAGCGACCTTAGCGCGCAGAACGACTATGACGGTGACGGTCTGACGGATATTGCGGTGTGGCGAGACCCAACTGGGACGTTTTATTACGTAAGGAGCATTGACGGCGCTGTCGTAGTGAAACAATGGGGCCTTCCGAGTGACTTTCCCGCGGCGGGCTACGATACTCACTGATCCGGTGCTAACGGCTATGCTCGAGGTTGGAGGCGACAAGGCTTCCAACCTCTTTGTTTTTCTGAAAGTTGTATAATCTGCGTTGACCGATGACCGACCTTGTCAAAACCATCACCGACGTATTTCCGACGAAAAGGGTCGTTGTCGTCGGCGACCTTGTGGCTGACCAGTTTCTACATGGCTCGATCTCGCGTGTTTCGCGTGAGGCGCCGGTGTTTATCCTTCGCCACGAAGAAACAGAGACGCGGCCAGGCGGAGCGGCAAATGCAGCGGCGAACATCGCGACGCTCGGGGGTAACGCGGCTCCCGTTGGATGCATTGGCGACGACGAGGCCGGGCGGCGGCTTCGCGATGCCTTGATCGATCGTCAGATCGGCTGCGAGTGGATCTTGGAAGATCTCGGCAGCATGACCACGACGAAGGTGCGTGTGCTGGCCGGACAGAACTACTCCGTAAAACAGCAGGTTATCCGCATCGATTATGAAAATCCTGCATCGCTTTCCGCGGGATCGCGTGCCGAACTGA
>DASXPW010000104.1:0-7144 GCA_036493385.1 Pyrinomonadaceae bacterium | reverse complement strand
TAGGTATTGCGTCGCGGTCGTTGGCATGATGCTCGGTGAAAACCACGAGGACGAATTTCAGCCCGTCCGGTGTTTCGATGTACGCGGCATCGTGGCGGGCCGTGTTGGTCCATCCGGCCTTTGCCCATATATGCGCGTCCGGCATTTTCAAATCGAGCAGTGCTTTGCCGGAAAACCCTGTATCCTGGCTGTCCGGATCGTCGGTCTTGGCGAATGGGTTTCGATGTATGAGATCCATCATCGCTTTTGTCCGTTCGGGAGTGTTCATCCGGCCGGTGACAATCTCGGCAAGCAGTCGGGCCGTCGCGTCGGTCGTCAGCATATTCCGGTTCTCACCTTTATAATTTCGCGACTGCTGCTCGATGCCGTAGGCGTCCTCGCAAAACGTCTTTTGATTGACGTTGATGTTCGCGTAGCCCATTGCCGCGTAAAATCGATTGACGCGGTTACGCTTGTACTGCCATTTCGCGAATTCATTGGCGGGTAGCTCGGCGCCGCTTGATGTGTCGGTCAGCACGTCCAGGATGTATTGCGTGGCTTCGTTTGACGAGACAACGATCATGTCCTTGAGGCCGCGCTGCATCTCGGGCGTCATCGTTACCTTTCCGTCCTCAAGCTGACGCTCGAGCGCGTTCATATAGAACATCTTTACCACGCTCGCCGGATAGATCTTTTCCTCACCGCGAATCGAGGCCATTTGCAAAGTTGTCGGATCGCGAAGGTCGATCAGTGTGGCAGCGATATCGGCACTCTTAAAGCTGCCGTCCGCGTAGCTCTTTAAAAGGCTGGAAACAGCCGCGACGAGAATGTCTTGCAGTTTGGCTGACTGCGCCACTTTAGGCTGCGAATAGCTTTTCGGCGGAACGATCTCGATCTTGTCTCGCGACTGAGGATAGACGCCGGCGAAGGCGAGCAACACGACGACAAGCACTAGGCCTGATCTCTTTCTGTTCATGTGAGTGCAAGGAAGCCGTTATCGGAGTATTTTTCCGAAAAGTATAAACGAAATCTCTAAGACGAGAAAATGCCATCGCCGAGGAAGTTTTCACGAACGCTTCTGATGGTGTCCTGTAACGTTTCCTGCGGGTCGCGTGGCGCAAAGCCGAGTCCCTCCTTCGCCTTCGACGAGTCGAGGTACCAAAAATATTCCGCCTGCTCGACCTCTTTCGGCTCGATCGGCGACGCCTTTCCCCAGTTTTTGAACATCGAATCGATGAGCGAAGAACCGGCCACGGCAAGCTTTTTCGGCATCTTGAGCATCGGTGCGGAAACGCCGCTTAGACGCTCGAGCCGCAAGAAAAATTCGCTAAATGTCATATTCGCCGCACCGAGTAAATATTTTTCCTGATGTCTTCCCTTTTCGAGAGCGGTGATAAGAGCCGTGGCCGCATCTCGCACATCGACAAAGCTCAGACCCCCGCTCGGAGTGTACGGTATTTTTCGGCCGAGAAAATCGAGGACGACCTTTGTCGAGCTGAGCCGTTCGTCATCGGGCCCGAGGAGAAGGGTCGGGTTCATGATTACGAGCCGGTGACCATCACCGTCAAAGCTTTCGAGCGCAGTTCGTTCCTGGAAATATTTCGAAGCGTAATATGCCCAACGCGAGATGATCTCAAGCGGCGGCGGATAAGTTTCATCGTGGACCTCGTCATCTTGGCTCACGGCGATCGTACCGCTGGAAGACGCAAGTATCATTGTTTTAACGCCGGACTCTTTCGCGGCCTCGCACATAAGCCGCGTGCCCTGAACGTGGACCTTGTTCATCTCGGCAGCATCGCGGTTGTCGCGAGAAACCTTGCCCGCGAGGTGAAATATTGCGGACGCGCCGTGGACGGCCCTTGCGACGTCGTGCGCGTTTGTGACCGAACCCTCGACGGCTTCGACACCAGCGTCCTTCATCCGTTCCGGAACGGACGAGGCCATGACACGTAAATTCTTTTCGCCCGCGTCGAGAAGCTGACGAACAAGGTGAGCACCCAGGAAACCCGTGCCGCCCGTGATGAGGATCTTCTTGGACGTTCTTGTGGGCGCCTTTGCCTTCGTTTTTGTTTCGGTCTTCTTGCTCGGCATATCAATTTGACATAGATGTCACAGAGCTTCTCTATTCTCTGTGTTCTCGGTGGCTACTATTTCCACGTTTTCCTCATAGGATGGGCCTCGGTATTGAAGACAACGTGCTGTAGATCAAGCGTCTTTTCAGGAGCGAACAATAGGTAGAAATATTTGAATGTCTCGGCAAAGACAAAGCTGTGCATATAGTCGGTCTTTTCTTTTGTGATGACGCTCTTGAGGCCCGCGTACGCCTCATCCGTATGGCAGTATTTCACAAAATCGTTCCACATCTCCTGACCCATCGCGAGATATTTCGAATCGTGTGTGAAATGGTATAGGTAATATGTTGATTCGACGATCTCAGGCCGCAACGGATAGCCCGGATATTCGACCTCGCCGGTTTTGTAGTTATAAACCTCAGGCTCGATATGGTTCAGCTCCCACATTTTAAACATCGAATCCTGAAGCGCGCGAGCGCGGTTCAGATCGCCGTCCAGAGCAAGTACCGCGGGGAAAAAGGCGTCGAGCGCTCCGGTCGTTGTCGCTGTTCGCTTGCCGGTATTCATATCGGCGTGGCCGTACCAGAGACCGTCTATTAGGGTCAGTTCACCACGAAACTTCCCCTTGTCGACGGTCTGTTCGTCCGCCAGATAAGTGTTTAGCTTCGCGATCGAGTCTTCCCACATCGAATGGCAGTCTTTGTCGCCAAATAGCACCGCGCACTTCAAAAGATACTCGTAGTACGAATCGATGCCGCCGCTGACATGGCTATCGGTGTTCGTCCATTTGCCGGTCTCGACATTGATGTTTTCGCCGACGAGACCAATTAGCGAGCGTCGGTTGTAGGTCTCGACCAGAGCACGTTTAGCTTTTTCGTAATAGATCTGTTTGCCCGTGAGCTTGCTCAGGGTGCCAAACTCGATCAATAGCGTTCCGGTCTCAGCCGGATTACTGACGGGATCGCTCGTCTTCCCGGTCTTTAAATTTACAAATCTGTATGGCATGCCGGTCGGCGAATTGAAAACCGGCAGCAGCCGGGTACCGAGATCGTCCGCGAGATCAAGCAGACGTTTGTCGCCGCTGATCTGGTAACTCGAAAGCAGCCCGCCGAGCAGCCGAATCGTGATCTCAAAATTCTGGACCGAAATGTCCTTATCGAACGAAAGGTTTTTCGCGATGTATTCGCGCGTCTCGTCGGCCTCTTTTTTAAAGCCAAGTAAGTAAAGCGAATCCAGCGAATCGACCGGCGTCATCAACACCGTCGTGCCGTACCAATCACGGCATGTCTTGCTGATCGGCTTTAGATCGTCATGGCCCCAACAATATTTTTTGTAGCCGTTCCAGGCGTGGAGAAATTCGGTCTTAACCTGCGAGCTTAATAGCGCTTTATCAACCGGCGGCGATGAACTTTGCCCCAGTCCATACTGCACGGCGAAAAACAAAATCGACATCACAAAGGTTTTGATCTTCATGTATGAAACTGTGAACTAATAACTAGAAGCTATTAGCTGTTAGTTCCCGATCTAACAGTTAATAGTTGAAAGTTGATAGTTAAAAGTTACTCGTCGATCACCGGCTCCTGTTTTCGTGAGCGCCGTCGCTCTGCTTTCCACGATTTCCGAACCGCAGCCACATCAAATTTGTCACGTTTGCCGTCGCGCATGTTTTCTATCTCATGCTGAACGCGGGCCGCGACTAGCCGATAGGCCTCGGTATTCGGCACGCCCTCGACCATCTTGGCCAACTCGCCATATTCTAGAAAGTGTCCGACTTTTGCCCCGACCTTCGCACCGATGCTTGCACGCGGCGGGATCATCATTCCCTTCGGAAACGCCTCGTATGTACCCCAAATATAGATCGGCAAAATGCCTATCTTTTGATTTAAGGCAAGATAGCCGATGATCGGTTTGAATTCAGCGATCTGGCCAGATTCCTGCCGACCGCCTTCGGGAAAGATCAGCGCGTTGTAGCCTTCATCGAGGATCTGCGTTACGTGACGCAAAGATTGCCGCAAACTTCCGGTCCGCTCGATCGGAACAAGCGTCGTGAAGTTATTCATATACGCTCGTTTATATTTCGTGTCGAACCAGTAATCCGCCGCCGCGACAGCTACGGTCTGGTCGGCGACATCTTTGCCAAGCGCTCTCTTCACGAGTCCGGTATCAAGATGCGATGTATGATTCGGCGCGACAATGAAGTTTGTATGCATCGGCACATTTGATTGTCCATCGATCTGCGTGTTGAGTACGCCTTCATAAAGCGTTTCCTGCGCAAGGTCAACGACGGCGTTCCCGACGCGGCGGACGATGCCTGGAATGACGATCTCTTCGTCTTCCTTCTTCTCCTCGATACGCGGCTCATCAGCTAGTCGTCTTGATCTGTCTACGCGTTGAACGGCAGTCAGCAGTTCACGTACCGACTGTACTTCGTTCAATGTATCCGGTGAAAGCACTCGTCCACCGGCGTCTTCGACCGCGGCCTGCAGCTCGACAAACATCAGCGAATCGAACCCGAGATCGGCAAGCTTGTCCTCGATGGCAACATCGGACAGCGGTCGATTCGAAACTGTCGCCACGATCTTTCGTATCCAGAGCGAATTGTCGTCACCTTTTGCCTCGACAGCCGCTTTGGTTTTCGTTTTTGCCCGCTGTTCGAAAGCCTCGAGCATCTCGACAACGTCGGGCCGTCTCACCTTTCTCGTGGCGGTGCGCGGCAATTCAAACGACGTTACGTGCATGACCTTGACGCGCTTGAAAAACGGTAGCGACGGTGACACTTCGCGAAAATGGTCTTCTACCTTTTTGTTGACCTCGGCACGAGAGATAGCGATGTCGTGTTCGTAATCGGGAACGACGAGCGCCGCGATCTTTTCACCGCCGTCCTCGTCGGACAGGCCGACAATGCTTAGCTCTTTGATAAAGCCGGATTTTCCATAGAGGTCCTCGATCTCGTCAGGATAAATATTCTTTCCGTTAGAGTCGATGATGACGTCTTTTGAGCGGCCGACAATATAGAGGTTGCCGTCATCGTCGATCCGGCCGAGGTCGCCGGTACGGAGCCATCGGTCTTGCAGCGCGGCGTCCGTCGCATCGTCGTTTTTGTAATAACCGAGCATGACGTTTTGACCACGCGCAACAACCTCGCCCACGCCGTTATTGTCTGGGTTGTCGATCCTTACCTCAACGCCGGGCAGCGGTTTGCCGACACTTCCTCTAAGCAACTTATTTCCCGGCCGAGCGACCGTCAGCACCGGCGAGGACTCGGTCAAACCGTAGCCTTCGAGTACGGTAAAGCCCAGTCCATGCAGATCTTTCTGCACCTTTTCGCTCAACGCCGAGCCGCCGGAGATCAGATAACGCATCTTGCCGCCCATGCCTTGGTGGATCGGAAAAAAGGCGATCGGTCCGAGATTGAATGGCGTGTTGTCGCGCAGCCACGCATTGAATTCGATCAGATTATCGGCGATGTCGGCGATCCAATCACCGTTCTCTCTAAGACGTGTCTTTATCCGACGATGGAGCATTTCCCACAGAGCGGGCACTCCAACCATACCCGTGACGTGTCCGTTCTCGATCGCACGGGTAAGTTCTTCGCTTGAAAGCTCATCAAGGTAGGTGATCTGCGTGCCATTGGCAAAAGGCGTCAAAAAACCAGCAGAAAACTCAAACGTGTGATGCATAGGCAGCACCGAGAGCACACCGTCCGTCACGTCCATTTCGAGCACCGACGAAAGCATCGATACCATGTTCGTGAAGTTCTTATGCGAGAGCATCACTGCCTTAGGCGTGCCCGTCGTGCCGGACGTAAAGATCAAGGACGCGACCGAATTTGAAAGAACCCTTTCCGGCAGGAGGGCCATTCGCTTGGCCGCTTCGACCTCGCTTGGCAGTTCGAAGACTTCCTCAAACGTCCACACCGGAACGCCCACGCCCCCGTTCGCCAACCGCTTTGCAAGATCCGGGTTTTCGGCGGCGAGCTTCGGACTCACTACGACCGCGGACGCTTCGCCTTTTGTCGCACAATTGAGGATCTCATCGATCGAGCTTGCAGGATCAATAGGAACTGCCGTTGCGCCGGCTTTCAGGATGCCGAAATAGGTCAGCCCCCACTCAGGCATATTATGCGAAAAGAGAACGACGCGATTTCCGGGCTTGATGCCCCGATCTGCAAAAAAGCTCGCGGCCCGAAGCGTCAACTCGCGGACATCCTCAAATGTGTATTGCTCTTTTCGGCCGTCGCGCTCGATACGCATTGCCGTTCGGGTAGCGAATCGCTTGGTCGAGGTATCAAAAAGATCAAGCAGATCGCGATATGTATAGGAACGCTTCTCTTGTATCTTTAGCTCTTCTTCCAGGGTCGGCAATACCCATTTCCGCATGCCCGGAAAGTGAACATTCAGCCAGTAATCGTACCAATCGAGTTCTTCCGGATACCACGGCAGCAGCGGCTTTTCCTTTTCTTTAATGACCGATATTAGTGCGCGAACATTGTCTGACCGATACAGATATTCGTTATCGATCATGAACGGCTTGAACATCGAGAACGCGTCCATCGTTTCGCGCGTCGTCCGCTCAAAATTGTCCACCGACTTTTGCAGATCGGATACAATATTCCCGATGCGGCCGCCGCCCCAACGCGGACTCGCCTTGTCCAATACTCTATCGACCCGCTTGACCAGCGAGTTGAGCATTGGCGCCGAAGTAAGTTCGTAGGTACGGTGCTTGACCGGCATCGCCTCTACCATTCCGGCAAGCTTGTTAACGATCGTGTTACCCGTTTCGCGTTCGTCGAAATGCTTTCGTTTATAGAGACCGACGAGCCCGACGATGCGTTTCATGTCGTTCGGGTTTGAGTCGCCCGATGCGGCCTGAAAGACAAGCGGCGGGTTGTCATCCACTAACGCGTTCATGGCTGCCGCGAGAATGACGCCGGCGACCATATCGACCGGGACGATATCCAGAACGAGTTTTTCATTGACTGGGATGATCGGCTGTCCGCGAAGCGCTATCAGTATCAATGGTGCCGTCGTAGTAAATCCCTCGTTCCAACCCGGAAACGGATAACTCTGAGCAGACTCAACGATAGAGGGACG
>DASXPW010000103.1:0-13866 GCA_036493385.1 Pyrinomonadaceae bacterium | reverse complement strand
TTTTGTCATCGTAAGTTTGCTCATGAGCTCTCTCCTATGTGGAACAGCTGCGGGGGTCAGACGTTGCGGCGGATTCCGGAGGATCTGAATAAAGAGCGAGCGTAGCTCAGTGTAGTTTGAATATACTCTCTGCTTGACTATATGTCAAATACGAAATATAGTGCATCGGAAATATATTTCGCCTCCGATATAGCTTTTACATAGATGAAAATTGAGATACCTATCGACCGACTGCTCACAAAGCGCGATAAATCGGTTTACTGGCTCGCGAAAGAAACCGGTGTCAGCTATTCCACGCTTTGGCGGCTGAAATCGGGCAAGGCCCTGGGCATTAATTTTGCGACTCTCGTGAAGATCTGCGACGCGTTCGGGTGCCATCCCGGCGATCTATTGGTCCTCAAGAAGGGGAACTAGCTTTTGAGGCTTGGCCGTTCACCCCGCTTTAATATCAGTCGCCGTTGGCGACAAGAAAAGTAGCGATCCGCGCGTCGGACATTTACTTTGTCGTTTCGACAATAGCGAGGCTGCGGAGGATCTCGCTGAGGTCGCGCTTCATCAGTGAAACAGAAGCCGTTATGTCGAGTAGCATCGCCTGAACGTCGTCCATCTCGCCGATGCTGAGTTTGGGCGGCTGCTTGCCTAAGAGACCCGCGGCCTTGAGCTTCTCTTCGGATTTGAGAAGGCCGTCCTTATCGAGCTTGCCCTCCTTTTGCCACTTGGTCTGGAGTTCTTGACGGCGGGTGGCGCTGTCCGAGGGCTTGTCGGTCGGGACAGAGTTCAGATAGGTCCAGACCGTAAGGGGAAAGACGCTTGAGACCTCTTCGGCGGTGGGCGGCTCGTATCCGGTGAAACGCGAGATGATGCGAGGCGATTTTCCGAGATCGCTCGTTCCGCCCTGTTCGCGCAGGCCGACCAGCGACAGCACGACCGAACCCGCTCCGCCGCCGACGCTTATCGCGTTGCCGAGATTCGCGGTCCGCGCGGTGAACTGCATCGCCGTGCCGACGACCCCCGCGACACCGCCGCCGAAGATCGATGCTACGTTTACGAGGTTTTGCGCCCGGTCCCGCCTCGCCTGCAGACGCCCGCGCACGGCACGGACATGCTCGATCTCAAAATCGACAACGGCGTTGACGCTGTCAACATCGAGCGACGCCGCCGTGACGCGCTCCATGATCTCTTGCCGGATGGCGAGCGTGTCCGCCGTCGGCTTTCCATTGCGGACCCTCTCGTCATACAACTGAGCCATCAGCGGGGCCACGCCGATGTCCCCCGCAACCTGGGCTGCCTCCCGACTGAGCCGAAAAGCCGAGATGTCCTGGTCCGCGCCCTGCTGGGCCCGGACGTCGACCGCCAGGAATGCAACTACCGTAAATATCAGACATGCGAACCACTGATGCATAAAATTCCCTCCATTGGCTGACCTATTTTACGACAGTCTCTCAGGAACCCCCAGGTTTCGCTGGGGCTACAAATATGCCGCTCGTACGGGTTTTGGGCCCAGGAATTGCCTGTTGATATACGGTCATGGCCGGTGCGTTCTTTTATCGGCCGTTGGTTTTGACCAGAAGAAAATGGGAGGGTTACGAAGATGTTGGGATTGATAATAATAATTGTGCTTGTAGTGGCTCTATTCGGCGCGGTGCCGAGGTTCGGGTACAGCCGGAATTGGGGCTATGGGCCGAGCGGCGGCATCGGTTTGGTGCTCGTGATCGTGATAATTCTCGTGCTGATGAGATATATCTAGCGGTCCGAAAAAGCGTCTTTTCCTTTGTGCCCTCTGTGACTTCTTTGTGGACTTTGTGAGAGAAAGTGTTTTTCGCACAACGAGCACGAAGGGAGCACACGAAGGTCACGGAGAAAGGGACGAAAAGAATTCGTTAATTCAGCGTAAAGGTTTTCGGGACGAAATCGAGCGAGACGATCTCGCCGGCAGTCTTTAGTTTTGCGTTGGGAGTGTCGATATAAATAAACACGACCGGATAATCCAAAATGCTCGTGTTGCAGCCGTATTGGACGCCGTTGAGGTCCTGAGCGTAAACGGTTATCTTAAGCGATCCCGGTTTCGCATCCTGCAGACGAAGGATAGAGGTCGCGGTTTTCATGTTATAAAACATGCCCTTATTTGTGCATTCGATCTTTTGCAGAAAACCGATCTCGCGTTTTTCGCCATCGGCGGGCTGACGTATTGAGCCGCGGATGTGCTGCATTATCATCTCGCGCCGCTGGGCGTCGATGTCCTGCGGTGTAGGGATGTTTTGGTTAGGCGGCGAAAGCCGCGCGTTTGTTTGGACGACCGTCGCAGAGCGTCGCGAAGGAGGCGGCGCCGTGGTGGGCAATTCGGATTCGGCCTTTTCCAACTCCTCCTTGGTCATCAGACGAAAAGTTTTTGGGACGAATTCGAGCGAAACGAGATCACCTTTTGACGCTCCGGACGGACGATCTTTGAAGGTCAGCACCGCGTAGAGATCGGCGAGGTTGGCGCCGCAGCCGATCGATAGATTGTCCGCCGCGGGCGTGAAGGTGTTGACCGCCAGGCCCTGAAAATCTTTGCCGCTGAGAACAAGCGGACCGCTGTCTGTTTTGATCGCGTACGTGACGGCCGGGCCTTTGCATTCGATCTTTTCGATATAGCCGACAGCCCGCTTCTCACCGTCGCCGGGCTCGCGGAGATTGTCGTTAATAAATCGCAGGGTCGCTTCCTCGTTCAGCTTAGTCAGCGTGGCTTCGTCAACCTGCGGCTGACTTTCACGACGGCGAAGCATCGGCCCACTCGTCTCGCCGCCCGTGCCGTTGCCGGCAGCAGCGCGTTTCTTGTAGTCGGCCATCTGCTGAACATATTTTTGGCGGGCGGCGATCTCAGACGTGAGATGCTCGGCGCGCTGGCGGACCCCGTCGTTGTCCGATTGCGCAAATTTACGCGCAAGGGCGGCAGCCTCGTCAAACTTGTCCTGATGCATGTAGAGCTCGGCCAGCCGCATCGCGTACCGTTCATTACCCGGCTGCAGCTTTAACGCCCGCTGCATCATCGTCACTGCGTCGTCAAGCTGCTCATCGTTCACGACATCGACAAATGCCAAGAGTTCATAGCTCTCGGTAAAACCAGGCGCGAGCGCGATCGCCTGTTTTAGTGCCTGCCGCATCTTGTCGGCCGTGTCTTTTGAAAATTGGCGGACGTAACCGAATTCATCCTGGCCCTCGCGGCTGAGCAGATAAGCGTAGCGATAGAACGCGATCGGGTTTTTCTGATCGCCGGCAGTGGCCTTTTCAAGGAACTGTTTCGCCTCGTCAAATTTGCGCTGCTCCAGCTTCACCATACCGAGGGTGGTATTCGCCATGCTCATCGCCGGGTCGAGCTTGAGGGCGGCCGTCAGCCAGGGTTCGGCGTCATCGACACGGTGGATGTGAAATAGCAGATCGCCGAGCGTTGTGTCGGCCTCGGCTTCGCTGTACGGCGCGGTCTGCATCTCGGCCTCGACGTTTAGCGGCTCTTTGAAAGTGACGACCATGTATTGGTACGTGCTCTTTCCGACATACTTTCTGAGCTCGCTTTCCATCTGGTCGTAGTTCATCTGAAAGGCGTCCTGAAACGCTTTGTCCTGCGGCGTTCCTTTTAGTACATCCGACAAAAATTTCCCCAGACCGTCGCTTTTGCCACCCTGGATCAGATAATGAATGAGCGCCCACGATTCGGCGTAAAAAATGCCTCGGCCGTGATCGCCCTGAACGGTCAGTTGACGGTTACTGATCCGAAATAGCTGCTCGAGCGGTATAAACTTTGAATTCTGCAGCTCATAAACGTGGTTATCGATAAACAGTCCGATGTTCACCTTTTGGCCATCGACGACCTTAAAGGTCGAGTAGTACTCGGCAAGTCCTTCGTTAAACCACGGCGGGACCTCCGATTTTCCAAAGTTGGCATTAACGACAAAATGCGTGTACTCGTGAAAGATGGTGCGGTACATCTCGGCGTCGTCGCCCTCGGCCGAGACAACGATGTAATTGGCGTCCTCGCCGGGCTGAAAATATCCGGCGATAAAGTTATCGGCTTTGCCGTCGGCACGCCTCGGTTTAAATGGTTTGAATGCCGCATCGCTCTTAAACACGATAACGTTGGTTGGCATCGTCGCTGTAAAGTTGGCCCTGTTAAACAGCAGCCTCAGGGTTTCGCGAAACTCTTCGAGCTTGGCACCAACTTTGCGGATATCCTTTTCCGAAGCGTTACCAACAAGGTAGAAATTCTTGGAGCGGACCTGCAGCCAGGTGTCTTTGGCTGTGCCCGGAATCGCACAAAAAGATATTACGAACAGCGCCAGAAGCGCAGGCAGGAAAAGACGTGGGCGTTTCATATTGACCTCAAATTCAGGAAATGGACGAGCTTGGAAGATCGCCGTAAATCGGATCCAGACCTTTTGAAAATACACCCGCGGCACGAGTCCGCGCAAGCAGCAACTCGCGTCGGCGCGGCATACCAACCCGCGAGCGGTCGAGCGATGAACGGAAACAACCGTGGTCGAGGCTAGGCGCCCCCGGCGCCTGGATCAGTTAGAAGCTATCGCGGCCGATAGGTGGCGAGCCTCACCGGTCGAGACCGCATTCGCAAGCTTTCTAAGCCTCGTGTTAAAGCCTGCTGCATCCTCCATAAAGAGGCCGTGTCCGACGCCTGAAGGCTGATGTAGCACGGCGTGCGGAACGACGGACCTGATCTGTTCGGCTGCGGTCGGCAACACGATCCTGTCGTCGATGCTGTGCGAGATCAACAGCGGCGCTTTCAAGTCTGCCAGAATATCGTCGTTATCGACCGTCCTTGAAAAGAGCGCTTGTCTTACAAGAGGCTCAACCGACACGCTGGCGCCGAGCAGTTGGTATGCGTCTTCGTCAGACGGCGCGTCGACGAAAAACAATCTGATCAAAGATCTAAGACTATCGACCGTCGCCGCCGTCTCGGTTGAAAAGAAGCCGGGGACCAGTCCGAGGATGTCGGGCGTAAGAAATGCGGTGGCTTCCTCGGTGCCGATCTTCGTTATCCCGCCAACAAAGTGCAGCCCGCCGATCTGCGATTCGCCATAATGTCGGATGTAATCGCAGATGTTCAACGGCCCATATGACCAGCCGCACAGGATCGGGCGATCCAGTTTCAACTGACCGATGACCGCATTGATATCGTCAGCCCAAAGCTTTGAGTCGGTGTATGCTTCGATCTGATGTGGCTTGTCGGAGCGGCCATGACCGCGGATGTCCATCGCGACCAGCCGAAAGTCGCCCGCCAGGTCGGAGTCAAGCTGACGCTTCCACACCAGGTGCGACTGCGAAAATCCGTGAATGAACAATATCGCCTGGCCGCCGGCGTTTCCCGTCTCGACAACGTTCAATCCTACGCCATTACCGCCAATGACCTTTTGCGTCCTCATTTTCCCTTTTACCCCCGTTTTTGGAAAGAATTGTCCGATTTAGGCGCACATCATATATCGTTTTGAGAAAGTTCGCTACGACTTTTTTTGCCTGAGGGATGCACACCGGCGGGTAAATGTGGGTATCACGCTTGATTCGGGTCAGGGCATTCAAATAATATCTTCGCCGGTGGCCGACACGGTCCGAATGATCATGAACATCAATTTTCGCATTTTCCTTCTCGCGGTTTTTTGCCTTGCGGTTGTGGCTGTCGGCGTGGCGGCGCAGGAAGCTGTTTCGCTCAGCCCTGACGTTGGGGTGCGTGTGACCCTGAGCGCCAATCGGGAGAAGTCCCTCAGTTTCGATGCCGCCATCGACCAATACTGTGAGATCTCGTCAAACGCGACCGACGAGCAGCCATTGACGATGTCGGTCCTCGATCCGGCCGGCGAGGTATTGGTCAAATATGGCGACGATACCGGAGACATCGTCTTTATTGCGCCTTCATCGGGGAAATATCGCCTCGTGCTTAAGATCGACGTGCCCGACGCCGCGATGGCAAAGACATATGGCGAGAAGCAGTTCAATATCAATTACACGAATAAGCTTCAGCTTCCTAAGGACGCGCAGACACGATCGACACGCGTAGTTAACGGCTATCAGGCCAAGATCGTCAACGAGCCGGGCGATGAAGGAAAGACCTATTTTCTTGTTCAAAAAGGCGGCAAAACCAAGGCCATAATGCGGGAACAAAAGCAGTTGGAGGGCGGCTTTTATTTCAGCGACGATCCGGATGCCCTTGAGGGCGGCGCGTCCCAGCAGTCGGTCGCTCTAATGCGTGGGACACCTGACAAGACCGGCGACGGCATACCCGATGTCGCCGTGGAATATTTCAGCGGCGGAGCGCACTGCTGTTTTGAGATCACGTTTTTTGAGCTTGGCGACCGCGTGCGTCAACTGCCGACCATTGGGACCGACAACGACCACATGTCTGCCATCGACAAAAAGCCGGGCGGCGGACTTCGTTTCGTGTATGCCGAACAGGCCTTTGCCTACTGGAACATCAATTTCGCGCAGTCTCCGATGCCGGCCGTCACATGGGAATTTGACAAATCAGACAAGCTCGTTCCGAGGTTCGATCTGATGCGAAAGCCGGCACCGGCCCTTGCCGTCCTGAAACGCAAAGCGACCGCCGCGCGGGCAAAAATTCCGCCCTCGCCATACGTCAGCCCTGACGACAACTTTAACGACTGGGACGACGCGTTTTGGGGCGATATGCTTGACCTGATCTTCACCGGCCACGAGGACGTCGCCTGGCAATACTTCGATATGGTCTGGCCGGCGAAAAAGAAGGGGAAAGAGAAATTTCTCGCTGATTTTAAGGAGCAACTTGCTCAAACCTCATACGGCGAATGGAAAAAGCAGGGTCACTGAAGCGATCAATCGAGTTTGAGCAGGAAATCACAAAATGCAATATTGCGCTTGAGTAATATTGCAATATGCAATATAATTTGACGGTTGAATTCTCGAATGAGAATATTGTCGATTCGAGCTTTGCGTGATTTTTGGGAACGTGAAAACAACTCCGAAGAGGTGTTGCGCGACCTTTATCGCAAACTCAGCCGTATTGAGCCGAGAAACCTCGCGGAACTGAAATATGTCTTCCCCGCGGTCGATCTGGTTGGGAAATGTTATGTGTTTAATGTCGGAGGAAATAAGTATCGTGTCATTACACGGATCCATTTCAACCGGCAGATGTTGTTTATTCGCAAGGTGCTTGCACATAGCAAATATGACAGAGATAAATGGAAGGCGGAGTGCTAGAAAAGAGAGGTTCGATGTCTATGTTGTCAACCCGACCGAGGAGAGGTAAACCATATGACTCCAAGGTTTACAGCAAGTTGCTCGTCGACGTAAATCCTGGTCCTATCGAAACGGACGCGGAAAACGCAAAGGCCCTGGCGGTGATCGATAATTTGATGAGCAAGGGTGAAAATAAGCTGTCGCCTGAAGAGGATCGATTGCTCAGACTTCTCGCTCTCCTTGTAGAGGACTATGAAAGCCGAGCTCACCTCATCGAGTTTACTTCAGCTCCGGCGGTAACGCTCCGCGAATTGATGCGTGAACACGAACTCAGGCAAGCCGATCTTGTTAGCATTTTCGGCTCGCAGGGAACCGTGTCTCAGGTTCTCAACGGCAAACGTGAGATCAGTAAGGCTCAAGCGCGCAAGCTCTCCGAGCGGTTCCGTTTGCCTCTTGATATCTTTATCTAGATATCGACCGAATTATGACAAAGGACAATATTTTATTTGGTGTAGTGGGCCTACTGGCGGGATTGATCATCGGCTTTATGTTTGCGAATTCGGTAAACAAAGGTGCGATAGCGACGATCGCAAATACTTCAACTGCAAATTCTTCAACACAGAGCGGAGGTCTTCCCGCCGGTCACCCTGAGGTTCAGGGGGACAAGAACGGCGGTCAGCCCGGCGGCGCTGCGTTGCCGGAAGTACAGGCGGCCATTGATCAGGCCAAGAACAATCCGAACGATTTCGATGCGCAGATAAAAGCCGCCGACCTTTATGAAAAGATCCAGAACTTTGACAGCGCGATCGGATTTCTTGCCCGCGCAAATCAGATAAAGCCTGACGATTACCAGACGATCGTCCGTCTCGGCAACGACAACTATGACTCGGATAAATACGAGGAGGCGGAAAAATGGTACTCGCAGGCTCTCGCAAAAAAGCCGGACGATGTAAATGTCCGGACGGATATGGGATTGACGTTTGTCTTGCGCTCCACGCCGAACTATGACCGCGCCATCGAGGAATTCAAACGCTCGCTCGAATACCAGCCAAACCACACAAAAACCCTGCAAAACCTGACGGTCGCTTACATTAAAAAAGATGATGCGGCCGACGCATCGGTCACGCTCGCCAAGCTTGGATCCACGGACAGCTCAAACCCGTCGATCGCGAAATTAAGGTCCGATATCGAGGCCCTGAAAGCTAAATAGCATTTCGGGCCTCGGCCAACCTATTCTTCTTCATCTGTCTCATCGATCGGCAGCAGTGAAGCGCTCGTTACCAGATCGTCCTCACCGGTCTTGATCAATGTCACACCTTGCGCGCTGCGGCCGGTATGGCGGATCTTATCGACGCCGAGCCTGATCAGCTTTGCCTGCTGTGTGATTATCATTATCTCGCTGTCCTTTTCGACAGGGAACGCAGCGACGACCTTACCGGTCTTTTCGGTCGTTTTCATATTGATCACGCCGAGACCGCCGCGTTTCGTTAGACGATAGCTTGCGACCTGTGTCTGTTTGCCGAAACCTTTTTCCGAAACGGACAAGACCTTTTGGTCGCCCTCTTTGTTTACCGCACAGACCGAGACAACAAAGTCGCCCTTTCGCAGATTGACGCCTCGCACACCGCGCGTTGCGCGTCCCATCGGACGGACGTCAGATTCATTGAAGCGTACCGCCATCCCGTCGTGCGTCGCGAGAAAGATCTGGTTCTTGCCATCGGTACAGATAACGCGCAGAAGCTCGTCACCGGCGTCGATATTGATCGCGTTGATACCGTTGGCGCGTATGTTCTGGTAATCCGACAACGCCGTCTTTTTGATCACCCCGTTGCGGGTGACCATCGTCAGAAAAAGCTCTTCGCTAAAATCGCGGACCGGCATAACGGCAACAAGTTTTCGCTCAGTCGAGAGCTGAACCAGATTGACGACCGCCTTGCCACGCGCGGCCGCAGCCGCCTCAGGAATTTCATGGACCTTGATCTTAAAGACCTGTCCATCCTCGGTGAAGATCATCAAGTAAGCGTGTGTCGAAGCGATAAAAAGATTCTCGACAAAGTCATCATTTTTCGCGGTCGCGCCGAGGCGGCCTTTGCCGCCGCGACCCTGACGCGAGTAAGTCGAGACCGGCGTTCGCTTGATATAGCCGGCCTTTGTCACCGTGATCGCGACGTCCTCGTCCTTGATCAGGTCCTCGATGTTAAATTCCGCGTCAGCGTCGACGATAACCGTCCGCCGCTCGTCTCCGTACTGCTTCTTGATCTCGACAAGCTCGTCCGTTATGACCTGACGCAAAACAGGTTCGTTGGCAAGGATGTTCTCAAGTTCGGCGATGTGCTTGATGATCGACTCATATTCGTCGAGTATCTTTTGCCGCTCGAGCGCAGACAGACGCCGCAATTGCAGATCGAGGATCGCCTGTGCCTGAATGTCGGTAAAAGCCAGGCCGCCCATCACCTTTTCAAGATCTTTTAAGAAGCCGGCGAGCGTTTTATCGCCCGTGATGCCACGCCACGTCTTCTGCTCATGCAGGGTTCCAAAATTGGCGGTCAACCATGACTTTGCCTCATCGACCGATCGTGAGTTTCGGACCAGTGGAATGATGTAATCGAGCGCATCGATGGCCTTGTTCAAGCCCTCCAAAATATGTGCACGCGCCTGCGCCTTTCGAAGGTCAAACTCCGTTCGCCGCCTGACGACCTCGCGCCGAAATTCGACAAAGGCCTCGAGCATTTGCTTGAGGTTCAGGACCCGCGGCTGGCCGTCGACGATGGCGATATTGATGATGCCGAACGAAGTCTGCATCTGCGTCAGCTTGTAAAGCTTGTTGAGGACGACCTGCGGAACGGCGTCGCGCTTTAGCTCGATGACGACGCGAATGCCTTCGCGGTTCGACTCATCGCGGATCTCGGAAATGCCGTCGAGCCTTTTCTCGTGAACGAGCTCGGCCATCTTTTCGATCAGCCGCGCCTTATTGACCTGATACGGTATCTCGGTAATAACGACCGCATCGCGTTCCCGCTCGCCGCGGCCGATCCGATCGATGGCGGCTTTCGCCCGGACCTGAATGACACCCCGGCCCTCTCTGTAGGCGCGGTGAATTTCCTCCCGGCCATAAATAAACCCGGCGGTCGGGAAATCGGGACCCGGAACGAGCTTTATCAATTTATCGATGTTTATGTCGGGATCTCTGACCAATGCGATCGAAGCGTCGAGAATTTCTGTTAGGTTGTGGGGCGGTATCTTGGTCGCCATTCCGACGGCGATGCCTTCAGAGCCGTTCACCAGCAGATTTGGTATTCGTGTCGGCAGCACCGACGGCTCGCGCAGCGAGTCATCATAGTTCGGAACAAAGTCGACGGTTTCCTTTTCGACATCGGCCAGGACCTCGTTGGCGATCCGCGCTAATCGAGCCTCGGTGTAACGCATCGCCGCCGGGTTGTCGCCGTCGATCGAACCGAAATTTCCTTGTCCATCTATCAGCGGGTAACGAAGCGAAAATTCCTGTGCCATGCGAACGATCGTGTCGTAGATGGCCGAGTCGCCGTGCGGGTGATATTTACCCATGATGTCGCCCACGGCGCGGGCGCTTTTTCTATAAGGTTTGTTCGACGTGTTGCCAAGCTCATACATCGACCAGAGCACCCGACGATGCACCGGTTTGAGGCCGTCGCGCACGTCCGGCAGCGCCCGGCCGATGATGACCGACATCGCGTAGTCGAGATACGACCGACGCATCTCGTCTTCGATATTGACTTGATTGCGATCTATTAGTGGATCCATTTTTTATACGTGAATTTATGTCTTATCTTGCCTATTTTTCTACTGTTTGGGAGCCGCTTTTCGGCAGGCGTGAAGCAAAAAAACCTGGAAAAAATCCTGACTTTATGATACCTTTTATTTTACAGGCTTTAGGCCTGTGCCGCAACCCTCCGGACCCTCGAAAATCCGCTGTTTTTTCAGGCCCTTGCAACGATTTTTGCCCCCTCGCCTAGAGCGCATTTTTTATCACATCTTATGTCCACAGAAGTCGCCGAAAAAGAAAAGCGTCGAATACAACGGATCTCACTTCCGCTTCCGGTCCGTGTCGATGTTCGCATCGATCAGCAGGTCACCTGGAATGAGGTTACCCGCCTGTCGGACGTATCGGCATTCGGCGCGGGATTTTCGTTAAAGCGTCCACTGAAACGCGGCCGTCTTTGCCTGCTGCTCATCCCAATGCCGCGGCAGCTTCGCTGCTACGATCACAGCGATTCACAATACAAGGTTTGGGCCCTTGTTCGTAGATGCATCCCGATCCGTTCGGCCGAGGGCGAAATGCGATATTCGATCGGCGTCGGTTTTGTCGGAAAAAATCCGCCCCCCGGTTTTATTGAGAAACCGTCGACAATATACGACATAATCAAAAGGGATGATCACGGCATGTGGCTGATCGCCGAATCCAGAGACCAGAACGACGAACAGAATCTTGCACGCGAAGAGCGACGCCAGACGCGATTTTTTATTCCCGAAATGGTCACGCTTGAGGTCCTCAGCGATGAGGGCACGGTCACGGCCACCGAGTCGACCGTTACAGAAAACATCAGCTTTGGCGGCGCAGCCGTGTTTACGTCACTCGATGTCGCTTCCGGCCAGTTTGTCCGTGTCTCGAGCGATCGTCACAATATCAAGATAATCTCAGTCGTTCGCGGCCGGCGGAACGGTCTGGACGGGTTGACACGTCTTCACCTGGAATTCATCGATCACTTTTTCCCGTTAGAAGGGATCGAATAGATCGCCTTTCTTCATGCCATCGGAAACTGAATCAGTTCTGGACCATCTCGAGCCCGAGCAGGGCCCGGAGCAAAAACGCGCCTTTCGGCCTGCGCCTGCCGTACCGAAGGTAAGCGTTGTCGTAAAAGGAAAGGATGCGAAGTTTAGAGCATGGAGCGACACGGCATCACTTACAAGCCTATCGAGCAGCGGTGCCGGGCTTTTTTTGGGTCGCGGGTGCCCGGTCGGATGCCTGATCTCGCTTATGCTCCCGATGCCGGCACATCTGCGGCGATACGATCACGACAAACGATTTTATCGAGTTTGGGGCCTCGTTCAGCATTGCTATCAGGCAGGCGGCAGCGACGAGGGCGGCTTTCATGTCGGTGTCGCGCTGATCGGCCGCGACGCGCCCGAAAGCTATTCGCGCAATCCGGCCCAATGCTATCGCGTGGAGGGTATGGACCGCAACGGCCTATGGAAGGTCGAAGAGCTGGAAACCACGTTCAGAAAGCGAGGCGACGTTCGCTACTGGAACTCGATCGAGACGTTGCTCTATCAGCTCGACGATGAGCTTCGATCTGTCGCGGCCGAGCAGACCGTGACCGAGAATATCAGCGAGTCGGGCGCGGCCGTTTTTTCAGACCTGCGGATCTCGGTTGGCGATCGGATCAAGTTTCAAACGAGCGATCCCCCGTTCTCCAGTCTCTGCGTCGTGTGCCATCGTCGCATCGGCGTCGACAACCGGACGCGCATCCACCTGCAGTTCGTTGAGAACGCATTTCCGGTCCTCGAGGTCGAAGACCCGATTGAGGAAGACGGCGAACATTAGTATTCTTTTTCGATGACCTCGGATGGCGGAGAGAAGGCCAAACGGTCGAAGGAATTCAACTATCCATCGTCGCTGGTGACGGGCGCTCTTCGTGCCTTCGGATTTTCCGTTTCCAAGCTGTGCTGGTTCCTGCGCTATCGCGGCCTGGAAAATATCCCGAAAGACAACGCCAGTTTTGTGCTTGTGTCTAATCATCCGACCTATCTCGACCCGGTCTGGGTGTCGATACCGGTCCACCGCGACCTTCGGTTCATGGCGTGGGACCATGTCTTTGACTGGCCGCTCGTGGGAAAGCTGATAAGGTATCTCGGAGCCTTTCCCGTCAAGACCGATCGCACGGTCAGTAAAGGGGCCATCGTCGAATCGCTTCGTACGCTACGGACCGGCGGCGGGCTTGTGATCTTTCCGGAGGGCGAGCGAGAGTTTGCGGACGGAGAGTTTTTGGAATTCAAGCCCGGCGCGCTTCATATAGCGATGAACGCCGGCGTACCGGTCCTGCCCGTGTCGGTCAGCGGAGGCAGCCGCGTCTGGCCGCAAGGGCAGAAGTTTCCGAGCATTTTCCGACGGGTCGTCGTGACGTACCATCCGGTCCTCAGCTTGCCGGCGTGTCCGCCCGGAGTAGAACTGGACGAACATCTGGAAAAGCTTAATCGGGACCTGATCAAAACGATCCGTTCAGCAGTTTAGGGTTGATCCGGCGGTGTCTGCGGTTGGGGTAAATTTCCTCTACGTTGCAGCATCAAGAGGCGCCGCCGCGCTTCCATCAGACTACGCTGTTGGGCCGGCGGCATCCGGTTAAATTGCTCGCGTGTGACGCCCGGAAATACTTCGCCACTTGTAATTGGTGGAATGTTGACGCGGGGAACACGCATCGCATTTGGATTGACGTTTGGTCTGATGCCGTCGGGACCGATCCGCGTGTTTCCGATGATAACCGTATCGCCCTCGACATGAACATCGCCGACATCGATGTTGGTGTTATCTTTTGCGGATTGTTTCGCAGCCCGATCGGCTTTGGGGGGCACTGACGTTTGTTTTGATGACGCAGACTGTTCCGATTCGCCCGGCTGACCTCCGGCCATTTCGGGATC
>DASXPW010000102.1:0-10907 GCA_036493385.1 Pyrinomonadaceae bacterium | reverse complement strand
AGGGAGACCGAGTCGAAAAGAACTTCGATCGCCCCACATCTGGCGCTCGTTGGTGTGCAGATCTTCTTTGGCTCGCTGCCGGTGATTGTAAAAGTCGTTCTAAACGCACTTCCCGCCGCTTCGTTGGTCGGATTTAGGGTTGGCGCCACAGCGGTCCTTCTCGCCGTCGTTCAGGCCTGTCGCGGACGCTTCTGGCTTAAACGAAAAGAAGACTATTTGAAGCTTGCCGTCCTCAGTTTTTTTGGCGTCGTCCTCAATCAGCTCCTTTTTATTACCGGATTATCGCTTACCACGGCATCAAATACGTCCCTGCTGGCGGTCACAATTCCCATATTTACGCTTGCGGTAAGCTCGATCATTGGGGCCGAGCGGCTGCGGCCAAGAAAGATCCTGGGGCTGTTGCTCGCGGCCGTCGGCGTCATACTGCTGATCGACCCCAGAAAGGCCTCATTTGCATCACAAAACACGATCGGCGACCTGATGATCGTTGGGAATTCGCTTGCGTACGGCGTTTACGTAGCAACGTCCAAAGACACCATCACCCGAAACGGCGCGTTTCGGTCCATGATGTGGGTCTTCATTTTTGCCTCGGTCATTTGTGTCCCGTACGGATCGGCGTCCTTGAGAACGGTCGATGTCCCGTCCGTCTCGACCTCGATCTGGTTATTGGTCGCGTATATCGCGGTCGGGGCGACGGCCGCGCCCTATCTACTCAACGCTTGGGCTCTTGCGCGGGTCAATCCTTCAATTGTGGCGATCTACATTTACCTTCAGCCGCTGATCGGGTTTATGATGGCGGTTGTGTTTTTGGGAGAGCCGATCGGAGCAATGTTCGCGGCCGCCGCTGCGTTGATATTTGCCGGCCTTTTCCTCGTAACATTTCGGCGGCAAACATTTGAAACTAAAGAAGCTGTCGAGCGTATTTAACAGCAACCGAGGCCCAAAATGCCGACCCAGATCACACAGATCGATGATCCTGATCGCGGAATGACTATTTTGCGCGTCGAGGGCCAGATAGTGCGTGACGACGCCGTGTTGCTGGCGCGACTCGCTCGCGGACTGAACGATGCGTCCTACGATCACGTCGCGATCGATGTGGCGGACGCCGATTTCATCGATAGCGAAGCCGCGTCGATCTTGAAGGACCTGCAAACCTCGTATTGCATCGAGCTTACGGGAATCGAAACTCTCCTTCAAAACGCGATCAACGAGGTCGAGCGTCACTAAGCCGGCGGCACCTGACAATTTCTCAAAAAACCTTTACATTACTCGCATGAAAGTCGGAGAGATCGCCGCGTTTCTCGATGCCGAGATCATTGGAGACACAGAGATCGATGTCCAACGTGTTGCCTCGCTTGAGTCCGCCGCGGCTGGTGACCTTGCGTTTCTCGAACGCGGAGACTTGTCTCAAAACACGGCTTCTTGCGTCATTGTTCCGCCGGACATGCCGGCAGCAAATGGCATCACGATCATCCGTTCGCTAGATCCCAAACTCGATTTTGCCCGCGCGGCCGCTTTGCTTCATCCGCCGAAACGGCGTGGCTCGGAAATACATCACTCAGCCGTCATTTCTTCCACCGCGGAGATCGGAGACGGTGTCTTTATCGGGGCTTTCACATGCGTCGGCGATGGTTCGGTCATCGGAGACGACACGCAAATTCGCGCAGGCGCAAAGGTTGGCGACGACGTTCGCGTCGGCAAAAACTGTGTTCTTCACCCGAATGTGTTTATTGAAGACGGCTGCACGGTCGGCGACAATGTCGTCCTCCACACAGGCGTTGTTATTGGCGCGCCGGGGTTCGGGTACGTGCGTGACGCTATAGGCGAGTATCATCAGTTCCCACAGATCGGCACGGTCGTCATCGAAGAAAATGTCGAGATCGGCGCGAATTCCTGCGTTGACAGGGGAGCTCTCGGCGAGACGCGGATCGGCGGGGGAACGAAGATCGACAATCTCGTGCAGATCGCCCACAACGTCCAGATCGGAAAACGTGTTGTCATTGCGGCTCAAACCGGCATTTCAGGCAGCACAATCATCGAAGACGACTGCGTGATCGGCGGACAGGTTGGGATGGGCGATCATGCCCGAGTCAAGAGCGGCGCCGTGATCGGCTCTCAGGCCGGAGTTCTACCGGGCAAGATCGTGCGGCCCGGCGTCTGGTGGGGCACACCCGTTCAGCCGCTTGACGAATACAAACGACAGAACGCTCACGTAAAGGCCCTTGGACGGCTCCGCGAGGAGGTAAAGCGGCTGAAAGAAACGGTTGAGAGAGCAAACGACAATGGCTCAAAATGAAGGAGGCAAAAATGGATCAGCTTAAGTATTTTCAGCTTATATTGCGACTTGTTGGTTTACTTGTCTGTCTCGACGGGCTCGATTACCTACGAGAATTTGTCCTTATTCAGATGGGCTACATCACTCTTGAGCGAACGTCGCCGACTCTATATTTTGCAAACGCCGCTATTTATATAGTTGTAGGCTTATACCTAATTCGCGGTGCCTCGCATTTCATGCGGTTCGCGTTCCCGACAGATGAGATAGAAGATAACGAAGTCAGCGACGATCCAGTCGGCGCATAAGTTAGGGCTTGATTAACTTCAGTATTGCTTCCGCTGCCCGTTTTGAGGCGCCGCCGTGACCGAGTTTATCGCCCGTTGTGTGTAGATCAGCACGCGCCTCCACATTTACTTTAGGATCGAGCAATCTGCGCAGCTCATCTGCCAACGATCTGCTCGTAAATTCCCCTTGTATCATCTCTTTTGCGACCCGCTCACCTGCGATCAGATTCACCAACCCGAAGTGCTCGACTGAGATCAGCGGCCGCAGCAGCGCATAGTTTAATACTGACGTTTTGTAGACGACCGCCATTGGCGTCCCAATGATCGCCGTTTCAAGCGTCGCCGTCCCGCTCGTGACGGCAGCGACGTCTGCGGCGTTTAACACGTCAAAAGTCTCGCCCGAGATTATAAAGAGGTCGTCGGGCAACGGCGTCTTCTTTTCAGCCGCAAGAAGAATTTGTTTCACATCCGATAGCGATCTTTCCGACGCGAGGGCGATGATGAATTGGAGTTCCGGTCGATGTTCTGCCAATTCCACCACCGCCTTGGCCATCACCGGCAGAATTCGAACGATCTCCTTATGGCGGCTCCCCGGCAAAAGTGACACGATCGGTCGATCTGGGTCGAGATCGTGCGCTCGACAAAAGTCCTGTTTATCCCGACTCGCTTGCACCTCCCTCGCCAATGGACTTCCGACATACTCGACATGGTCGACTCCGCGCTCGGCATACCAATCCTTCTCAAACGGCAAGATCGTGATCATAAGGTCGACGTATTTCCGGATCGTTCGAACCCGATAGCTGCGCCACGCCCAGAGTTGCGGCGAAATGTAATACACCACCTTTATTCCTAGTCTTTTCAACGATTTCGCGAGCCTAAGATTGAAGTCCGGAAAATCGACCAGAATGGCGACATCGGGTTGGCGCTCGGTCGCCGCGCGTTTTAGCGAACGGAAGGCGCGAAGAAAGGTTGGCAGCGCTCGACCGATCTCAAGCAGGCCGACGATCGAAAGCTCGTCCGAGCTGACGACCGCGTCTACGCCCGCCGCGCGCATCCGCGGACCCGCTGCGCCAAAGAACTCGAGACCCCGATCGATCAGCTCCCCTCTTAACGCGCCGACAAGCTTTGCCGCATGAAGGTCACCCGACGCTTCGCCGGCAACGATCATTATCCGTAAGTGTTTGCGCTGCATCGAAATAGAGGTCAATTGTCAGTTTAGCGAGAGAATCCTCAAAGCTACAACCAAATAGCAACGGTGCTGCATCATAGACCTTGAATTTTCGTGAGCGTTTGTGAGGGCCCTTCTCTCTTCTGCCTGCTTGCAGAACGCTGTTCTAACACATAGAATTTAATGTTTTGTGCCATTTTCCGTTGCGTCCCTGCCGGCTTTCGCCGATGGCACATTTTGCGTTCATCTGTGGAGGAGTCTGTGAAGCTTCGCTTTTATCTCACGTTTCTTGTTATCGGCCTGCTCATGCTTGCTGTCAATGCGGGCGCACAGGTAAATACCGTGCTCGGGCAGTTTACCAGCTCATCGGCCTCGTCGCTCGCTGGGTCGATCAGCGGCAACGGTAGGTTTGTTGTTTTTGAGTCACGCGGCGATGTAGCTACCGAAAACCCGCGAAATGCGGACGGCAATCTGGAAATATTCGTCTGGGATTACGCTCAGCGACGGATCTTTCAGATAACCGATACTAAGAGCCTCATCTTTGATACAACTATGCCTGCGGCCGGAGCGAATGTTCGGGTTGCGATACTCAATACGCGCCCCGTGATCAGCAACGACGGCAAGTGGATCGCATTTACCTCGAACGCCACCATCGCTTATCCAGGCGACGCGACGCATCCGCCGATCGTGAGCAACACTAATCCCGGAAGCTTTGACGCTAATACGTTTACGGCACCGACACCAACGGTGACACCAACTCCGACACCAAGTCCTAGCCCAAGCCCGACAGTAACACCGACACCAACGCCAGGTGCCAACACTATTACTAACGATGGAAACCTTGAGCTATGGCTTTATCAGATCCCGGCGTATGCCGACGTTGCTGATCTATCTGCTGGAAACGAGCTGCCGGTAACAAACTTGAGCGGCGGCACGTTCGTTCGCGTCACAAACACGGTGCCCAGTGCGTTGCCGCGCGCGGGGACGGCTCTGACAGCGGCGTTTATCGCGGCGGACAATCACGACCCGTCAATTAACGACGACGGCAGTGTTGCAGCGTTCGTCTCATCGCGGGACCTGGTCGCGGGCGGGAACGCCTCGCCCGACGACAACGATGAGATATTTACATATCTGAGACCGGCGGCGGCGGTCAGCCAAATAACCAAGACGCCGCGCGGGTCGATCGCAAATCCGATCTATAACAAGAATCCCACGGTAAGCGGCAACGGCAATCGAATCGCGTTTGCCGGCACGGGCGAAAACCCTGCCAACGCGGCGCTTCCCTGCGGCAGTAATCCTTCGACCAGTCGCAACGAGGAAATTTTCTTTATCGATCTCACGGGCGGAGCTGTGCCTACGGGCTGTCAACAGGTCACCACGACGACGCCGACGACTGCCGGCGCGGTCGTAAATATTCTCGATCTCGGTCAGAGAATGAGCCGCGACGGACGTTATATTGCCTTTGACTCGTTTGCCGATCTTGCGAGCGAGAACAGCGGCACTAATTTCGCGTCCTTCGCTCTGTACGTGTACGACACGACGCTTGCGTCGAATGCATTTCGCCGTGTTGGTCCGCGCAGCGATGCAGATACGGCGGCAACCGGCGGCGATGTTAATCATTTTCCAAGCTTTACGGACACCGACGGCAGCGGCTCACCGTCGACATTGATGTTCGAAACGAGGAACAATATCAAGGCCGACGGCACCGTCCCAACGACCGCAAGCGACGGCCTGAATCCCGACGCGACCCGTCCGCCGCAAATATATTCTTCTCCGCTCGATGTCCCCGCCGCTTCGGCCACGTTTACAAGGCTGACAACCTTTCCGGCGTCGGCAACATTTCTGCCGCAGACTCAACCGATCACGAGCAATTCGCATAAGCGGACGGCGTTTAATCTGGCTTTCGACGAGCTCGGAACGGGCAACGCCGACGGCTCGTCGGAGGCATATTATCTTATCCAGCCGGATGTCACCGACGATACGACCGGCGGCACATTGAATTTTGCGACCGGTGCAAGCGGGCTCGCTGTTTCCGCATCGCCTGTACCGAGCCCAAGCCCAACGGCGACAGCTTCACCGTCACCGACACCTCAGACGCCGTCGGCGGTCCAGGGCCTCTCGCCGGGAATGCTTGCGATAGTCAATTACGAGGGTAATCCGGTCGTTTCGAGGACTGCGGTTGGCTCATTCCAACGCAGCTTGCCGCTGCCGATCGAGTTGAGCGGCGTCACCTTGAGCATTAACGGCGTTGGCTGCGGGCTGAAATCTGTTGCCAATGGAACGGTCACTTTTGTGGTGCCACCGGCACTGGCTGCAGATGTCGCGGGGACGTCTTATCCGGTCGTGCTGAACAATAACGGAGTTGTCATCAAGACCACGATGACATTGGTCCCGGCCAGGCCCGATATATTTACAAAGAGTGGCGTTGTCGGGCCAGGCGGGCGGGCCAAGTTATTTAACGTCACAAATCGCGTACCCACAGGCGAGCCTTTCACTGTGTTTACGGTGATGCTCAGAGGCGGAGTGCGCGTTCCGAGCAAGATGCGTTTGTATCTAACCGGCGTTCAAGGCATGCCGGCGGCGAATATTTCGATACGCATCGGATCATCGACGGTCACCACCATCACCACCGGAGCGGTCGCGGTCGAGCCGGGCGTGTACACGATCGATTTCGCGATGCCGTCAAACCTCATCCACATGGGCGATCAACCGATAATCGTCACGATAAATGTCTCGGGAACGAATTTTAACTCACGGCTTGACGATACCGCGCCGAAGTTATTCCTGATCTGACAAAGCGGCTAAATTGTTTTACAGAGCGGGCCTAAAACGGGCCCGCTTTTTTATCTTGTTATGTTTGCATAAAAAATATTTATGTTTGCCAAACGGCCCGCCCATCGGCTATGCTTTGTGTATGAGTTTCGTGCGTTGTCAGGCCTTTTCAGGCACCTTAGAATCTGTCCTTTACTAATCCTTTTAAGCTGATCATAATCAACCGCGAAGAGCGGCACATATTCATATGGCAAAAGATGTCAGAACAATGAACATATCGCCGAAAGTGTGGAAAAACGGCGAGTTTATCGACTGGGACGATGCTCGAATTCACGTAATGTCGCACGTTGTGAATTACGGCTCAAGCGTTTTTGAAGGCATCCGCTGCTATAACACGATAAAGGGTTCTGCTGTGTTTCGCCTTACCGAGCACATGCAGCGTTTGGTCAACTCGGCAAAGATCTACCGGATGGATTTCCCGTATGATCGACAGACGCTTTGCGATGCGACGGTCGAGCTGATCCGTCAAAGCGGCCTCGACGAGTGCTACATTCGTCCGATCGTTTTCCGCGGCCTTGACGAGGACAAACCGGCATTCGGCGTCAATCCCTTTCCGAATCCGATCAATGTCTATATCGCAACATGGCAATGGGGCAAATACCTCGGCGAGGAGGCGATCGAGGCCGGCATCGATGTCTGCGTCTCGAGTTGGACGCGCATCACCTCAAATTCACTGCCCGCAATGGCAAAGGCCGGTGCGAATTATATGAATTCGCAGCTTATCAAGATGGAGGCGATTCTCGGCGGGTACAGTGAGGGCATCGCGCTCGACGACCGCGGAATGGTCTCTGAAGGCTCGGGGGAAAACATCTTTCTCGTCAATAACGGCAAGCTTTACACGCCGCCGCTCGGAGCCTCGGTTTTGCCCGGTATCACACGCGATTCTGTCATCCAGATCGCCCGTGACATGGGCATCGAGGTCGTTGAGATGTCGGTCCAGCGCGCGGCTCTTTATCTCGCGGACGAGGTCTTTCTAACGGGCACCGCAGCCGAGATCACGCCGATCCGAGCGATCGATAAGATCACGGTCGGACCGGGCCGCCGCGGCGAGATCACAAAGGCGCTGCAGGAGCGTTTCTTCGACATTATCCTGGCAAAACATCCCGCACCGGACGGCGCCGATTGGCTGACGTTTGTCGGCCAGGCGGAACAGACCGTTGAAAAAAAAACAGCAGTCGCGTTAGCTGACTAACTGGCTGCTAAAAAATGTATTGTCACGAAAAGGGTCGAGAAAAACTCAGCCCTTTTTATGTGCGTTTTTGGATTTTTATACTCCTCTTTGCGTCCTTTGCGAGCTTTGCGTGAAACCGATTCATCTCACGCAAAGACCGCCAAGATCGCAAAGAAGACGCAAAGACTAGCTTACGCCGCCCCGACTCATCGCCCCGCGTACTTATTGCTGATCAGTCGCCCCTGACTTTGCTCCAGAAATAGCCTGTAAACACCAGCGAAAGAATAAAAACACTCAGCAGGATGCGGTCCGGCACGCTGAAATTGATCGTCATCGAGGTACCCGAAAATTCAAAGTTTTTATAGCCGCCGATGGTCTATGTAAAGACCGACGCGGCAAGAAGCAGAGCGCTAACGACCGAAAGCACCCCAAAAAGGCTAAAGCAGAACCGCATACGAAAATTATACAACCCGGCGCTTCGACTCAGATACCGTTCCATCCCGGATCGACATTCACCAGGAGGAAAATACATTCCCCCGACGACCGTTTGTTCACCAGCCGTATGACCAAAACGGCCCCTCGAATGACCGCTCATTAGGATGAGATCCCGCCGTCCTCGCCGTCGCGGTAGCCGTTGATCGGAACGCCCGTTGCAGTGACTCAAAAAAGTGAATGAATGAGCACGACGCAATTTCCATCAGCGATGTTTATGACATGATCTTGCAAAATAATGACTGTTTATAAAGTTGCTTTCGCTGCCAAATTATTCTTGCCAACCTCATGCAAAAAATGCATACTTTTAGAGATTTTGCTCTCGATTTGTATCTCGAAAGGTACGCCCGTCCGGCAATTTGAAAGTGACGCAATTCGGTTCGGTTCTGAGAGTTGGCTATTTGGATAAAGGAAGCTTTTGAAATTTTTGGTTAGGGACGCGTCGCTGCTTTATTGGAGATCTCACGAGATATTCCGCCTTCGCCCGCCTTTTTGCTTCTCTGGATATATAAGATCAAAAGAGGAAAATGAGCAATAAACTTTACGTTGGAAACTTGTCATTTCGCGTGACAAGCGAAGATCTGCAGGAACATTTTGCGACCGCCGGCGCGGTTGAGTCAGCCAATGTCGTTTACGATCGCGAGACCGGACGCTCGCGCGGATTTGGCTTCGTCGAGATGGCCGATGATGATGCGGCCAACACGGCGATCTCTCAGTTTAACGGCGAGGAATATGACGGCCGCGCAATGGTCGTCAACGAAGCTCGTCCCCGCGAGGACAACCGCGGCGGAGGCGGAGGCGGAGGCGGTGGCCGCCGAGGCAGCGGTGGTGGAGGCGGGGGTTACGACCGCGGAAACCGCTGGTAAATTTAGTCAGTGAAACGTGATGAGGGACGAGTGACGAGGACGAACCTCTTCGCTCGTCCCTCTTCCTTTTACATCCAGGTCATCGCGCCCTACTTCGAATAAGTCCTTGCTCGTTACTCATCACTGATCCCTCATCCCTCATCACTGTCCTTGATTTATCTTCCCATCAAAATTTGCAACCGCGACCGTAATGTCGTCGATCAGCGATACACGCATCCGGCCGTCAGGAACGTCGTTCACCAGGATCGAAAGCACGACCGGTTCGCCGCCCATCGTCGTCATGTAACCAGACAGAGCCGAGACCTGATCTATCGTCCCCGTCTTGCCGCGAATATTCCCTGCGGCGGCCGTTCCTTTAAATCTGCTCGCCAGAGTGCCGTCGACACCGCCGATCGACAGCGCATCCCGCCACGCCTGCGCGTACTTGCTCTGCTTCGCCATGTAGGTATAAAGCGTAACTACCGCGCTCGGCGTTATCAGATCGTGCCGCGACATCCCGCAGCCGTCATGTTGAACCACAGCATCCTGCGGCAAACCGATCTCCGACAGAAAAGATTTAACAGCAGTCAAACCCACATCTGCACTGTCGGTTGACGTATACCTCGGCATTGCATCCCTGATCTCACGCGCGTCCTTTTCACGTAACCACTCACCAAGCGTCCAAAGGATAGTCTCGGTGTACAGATTCTGGCTCGGCTTCAGCGTTTTTGCTGCGACCTCACTAAACGGAACCGACTCAAGCTTTGCGATCTCTACGGGTGATGAGCTTGGGATCGCCGGAGTAAGAGTTCGTGTGGAACCAGAAACTACAATTCCACGCTTCGTCAAGCGTTGCTTTAGTATCGCGACAAACAGATCGGCCGGGTGCGTGATCGTGATTGGATCGTTAAATCCCTTGTCACCGACCGGCATTGTTCCTGAGATCTCCAAAATATTCCGGTCGATCTTTTTGTTAACGCCAAGCGTGCGTCTAAAATTGGCGGCGGTTGTCGTACAAGTGTTAACGACCTGATAAAGCGACATTGCCGGGGCGGGCGCGATGTTCACCACACACGGCGAGCCGACCGCGCCTGGCACCACCGAGAGATCGACCGCATTATCATTGATCGGCAGTGCTGAGACCTCGGCACCGTAGTACCATTGCAGGTCATCCCATTCCCATGTTTGCGGGATCGCAAAACCCTTAAAGTGACTCTCATCTCCGACAATATTGCCGTCGATCTTTTTGACGCCGGCCGCAGCGATCGCGTCGACCAGCCGGTCGATGCCCTTGTAATAAGTTTCCGGGTCGGACGGCGATGTGCCGAAGAAGGCTGTCGAGATCGAGATATCGCCGCCGCCAAGAATTCTGACGTCGCCTTTGATCGTTCCGCTCGGATCAGGCATCGCTCCGGCAAAGACGCCCGTCACAAACCTAAAATCCGGCCCGAGTTTTTCCATCGCCGTCGCGACCGTGAAATTTTTCATATTCGACGCCGGCATGAAATATTTGTCGGCGTCCTGCTCATAAATGACCTTGCCTGTATTCAGCGACGCGATCTTTACTCCGACGCGGCCGCGTGCGACTTCGGGCCGCGCCAGCCGCGCCGCAATAAAGCTGCGAAGCGAATCGAGCGTCTGCGGGACCTTGGCTTGTGAGGGCAGCGGTCGTGAGCGATCATCCACCGCGGCGTCCGGCATCGGCGTTCGAGAGGATTGAGGCGTTGGGGTCGGTCTTGCCGTGACTGCCTGGGCCGAGACCTTTACGGGCTGCAATTCCACCGCTCCAAAACCGACCGCAGCAACAGTGCAAAGGAAAAATGTGAGTTTAAGTTTGAGA
>DASXPW010000101.1:0-3094 GCA_036493385.1 Pyrinomonadaceae bacterium | reverse complement strand
CTTCCGCCGTCGCAATTTGAGGCCTGTTTTGTGTCGATCGCACACAAAAAAGAGGACCTTGACAAAACAGTAGCAGCTGTTCGCAGTGCAAAATGATCTCTTTGATCTCGTCGTCCTCAAGCTCCCTTACCTCGATCATCGTATCAAGCTCGGGCAGTTCATAAAGTGTCTGATAAAAATAATTTCCGCCTGATCGAGAAAATTGGCAAGTTGCATACCGTAGGATCATGAGGGGAACGGCACTTGCGCGCCCGTGATCGGCTTTACGGCCTATAATGGTACCGTGACCGCAGCAACGAACTGGGACGATACGCCTCGAGCGAAAACGAGTTCGGAATGCTCTCAGCGGCAGCGTTGAAGATCTGTTTCATCGAATCGGGCAGGACCGCTTTTCCATTTGGCGTCTAACAGATCGACGATCGCTTACGAAATGATGTTGAACAAGATGCGCGCAGTCATTGTCAGCCAGCAAGGACCCATTGAGAGCCGGCCGTTGAAATTGGTCGACCTGCCGATTCCGACTGCCGGCGACGGCGAGGTACTGATCCGCGTGTCTGCCTGCGGTGTATGTCGCACGGACCTGCACATTACCGAAGGGGATCTGCCACTGCGACTAACTCCCGTCACCCCCGGACATCAGATCGTCGGCACGGTCGAGGGCACGGGCGAACGCGTCGGTGTTGCATGGCTTCACAGTACGGACGGTACATGCCGCTTTTGCACGAGTGGCCATGAGAACCTGTGCGAAAACGCGCAATTTACAGGCTGGACCCGCGACGGCGGATTTGCGGAATTCGTTGTTGGTGCACAAGATTTCATTTACCCGATCCCTGACGGTTTTGACGATATACAAGCGGCTCCGCTTCTCTGTGCGGGCATAATCGGTTATCGCGCGCTGCGTTTGTGTGGCCTATCGGATTGGAGAGGCGCGCGACTTGGTATCTATGGCTTTGGTGCGGCCGGGCATGTGTGCATACAGATCGCGAGAGCAAGAGGCGCGGACGTCTACGTTGCAACGCGAGACCGTGAAAAGCATCAGTCTCTGGCCGAAGAATTAGGAGCAGTTTGGGTTGGCGACACATTTGACACGCCGCCTGTAAAACTTGATGCGTCGATCATTTTTGCACCGGCCGGCGAGATAGTTCCGGCGGCATTGTCAGCCCTCGATAGAGGCGGCTCGCTCGTGCTCGGAGGGATACATATGAGCCAGATACCGCAGTTTGATTACGAACTTTTGTACGGCGAGCGACTTATCCGAAGTGTTGCCAACAACACGCGGGAGGACGGCCGAGAATTTCTTGCCGAAGCCGCGTCGATTCCGGTCAAAACATCAGTGCAGGAATTTCCGCTCGATCAGGCTAATGACTCGCTCATCGCCCTTAAGCATGATGCCGTCCGCGGTGCCGCTGTTCTAAAGATCCGATAGAAGGAGATTAGCCGGCCGGCCGGCCGAAGCTCATTTTGCGACATATCTTTAGGAAAACCTGGTCGTATAGTCGTTTAATTTGTTACATGCAGCCACGTACACACGAAAGAAAGGCCATTCTAACCGAGATCGAGTTAACGTCCGCCTCCGGCAGGCGTGAGGCCCGGATCAGCGACCTGAGTCTCGGCGGTTGCTTTGTCGATACGATAGTCACGGCCCGCGTTGGTGAGGAGATCACGCTCAGGTTAGGTCTGGATTCGGATCGACCGATCGAAGTCTCAGGAACGATCGCCTATATTCTCGACGGTTTTGGTTTCGGCATCGCCTTCGGAGAGTTGACCGACGCGGCCCACGCCGCGGTCGCAAGATATATGGAGCCGGCCGCTGTGTAGAAAAAATTTAATTTGCTAGAAAAGGCCTCCGGGTACACAGGCTTGGGGGCCTTTTTGCGCGTGATATTGACTTTCCGGCCTAACCGGTAAATATTTACAACATCTCAAAAACGTTTGGAGGTTTATCGAAGTGATCGATTCGGACGATACATTGGAAGCTCGGTTTACTTTAGAGCAAGAGCGTGGGGGTTCTATCGAGGAGCCACCGTTTCAACTTTTGGCGCTCGGCGACTGGAGCGGTGATGCCGAGAAGAAGCGGCTTGACGAACGTCGGCCGGTCGAGATCGATCGGGATAATTTTGACGACGCTCTGGCAAAATTTGCTCCGCGGCTCGTACTAACGCAAGAGGGTGCCGGCCCGATCACGCTTGAATTTCACAGTCTGGATGACTTTCATCCGGATCGAATCTTTGAACAACTATCGATGTTTACGCGGCTCCGCGATCTGAGAAAGGGTCTGCTGTCCTCGGACGACTTCAATTCCGCTGCCGGTGAGGTGAGGTCGTGGCTCAAAGTGTCCGAGCGGGATGAAAGAGCGGAGGCGCCTTTGGCTGCGGCCTCACCCGCGCCTGCCGATTCTGACAACCTGCTCGACGCTATTCTATCGGGATCAACCGGGGCTGCACCGGCGCCGAAAACAGCGGTTTCGGGCGAGATCGCGGATCTTGTTAGCAGCCTTGTACGGCCACATCTGGTTTCAGTCGACGAAAATGAGCAATCGGCGCTGGTCGCCGCCGTCGACGGCGCCACGAGCGAGCTGATGCAACTCATCTTGCACGACCATCGTTTTCAGGCACTTGAAGCGGCCTGGCGGGGGCTGTACCTGCTTGTCCGGCGTACCGAAACGGATGCGGACCTGAAAATATTCGTACTTGATATCTCACATGACGAACTGACCGACGACCTCAAAGGCGTCAGCGATCTTAGCGATTCCTGCCTTTACGAAATTCTCGTAGAAAAGACTATCGACACGCCGGGTGCCGACCCGTGGGCGGTCGTTCTAGGGAATTACGCATTTCAGCCGGTCAAGGATGATATAGCGGCGCTGATGCGTGTCGCCAAAGTCGCCGCAGCGGCAAATGCTCCATTCATTTCGCATATGCGCCCCGATGTGATCGGCGTTCACTCGCTGGCATAAAACAGCGACTCCTCTAGGTGGAACTTCTCGGCAAATTCCGACGATGGCAAGCTTTGGGCCGTGCTGCGCGGGATTCCCGAAGCCAGATATCTCGGCATGACAATGCCCCGGTTTCTCGCGCGGCTTCCCTACGGAAAC
>DASXPW010000100.1:0-3632 GCA_036493385.1 Pyrinomonadaceae bacterium | reverse complement strand
GCGTTTCCTCACCGCGACTGCTTTTGTGGTACCGGAAATGAGAATACCAAGCGGTATAAGGGCGCTAAGGGCCTCGCCGATTATGACGGCCGGGATCGTGTCTTTCAGCGAGAGCTTGTAGGGCTCGTAAACGGATAATTTCCACGCCCAGGCGCGGACCATGATCCGCAAAAAATACAACGCGACAATGAATGCAAAACCGATCCAGCCGATCCGCCGAACGTCGCGAACAATCAAATGAAAGCCGACAGCGTAAATAAAATACGCAAACAGGCTGATGCCTGCCACCGTAAACAAAACCCCGATTATCTTTAGTCGGGTCATGTATTTCGGTGAGATCGGCGGGCTGACTTCGGCCCATTCGTCGGTCTGAGGTTCCACAGAGTAATGCTTTGCCTTTACGGCTTTTCCACGAGTAAAATGCTATTTTACCGTAACCGTTACCAAAATCCCGTTTAGAGAATTATTTATGAGCACCGCCGCCCAAACAGCCGCCCACAACACCGGCCTAACTGTTCTTTCAGAGGACGAGGACCTCTTTCGCTCATCCGTTCGCGAATTTGCCGAGGGCGAGATACGCCCGCGTATCGATGAGATGGAACGCGCCGCAAAGATCGATCCGGGCGTCATCAAACAATGCTTTGAACTCGGTCTGATGGCGATCGAGACGCCCGAGGAATACGGGGGCGCCGGGTCGAGTTTCTTTAACGCTATCGTCGCGATCGAAGAGTTTGCCCGCGTTGACGCCTCTGTTTCTGTTTTTGTCGATGTTCACAACACACTGTGTACAAATGCTTTACTTCGATGGGGAACCGACGAGCAGAAGAAAAAGTATCTTCCCCAAATGGCCGAATCGCGTGTAGGCGCGTATGCATTGTCCGAAGCAGGCTCGGGCTCGGATGCATTTGCATTAAAGACCCGAGCCGTCGAGAAGGATGACCATTTCGAGCTCACCGGTCAAAAGCTTTGGATAACCAACGGAAACGAAGCTGAGATCTTTATCTTATTTGCTACGGTCGATCCGGATGCCGGCTACAAAGGCATCACCGCATTTATCGTCGAAAAGCAGTTCGAGGGATTTTCCGTCGGCAGGAAGGAAGATAAGCTCGGCATCCGCGCCTCGTCGACGACGGAATTGATCTTGGACAACTGCAAAGTGCCGAAGGAAAACGTGATAAGCGAGATCGGCAAGGGTTACAAGGTCTCGATCGAAACGCTCAACGAGGGTCGCATCGGCATCGGCGCCCAGATGCTCGGCATCGCGCAGGGTGCATACGAGGCCGCGCTGCGATATACCGCCGAGCGTGAGCAGTTTGGGCAGTCGATCAATAGCTTTCAGGGAGTGCAGTTTCAACTTGCGGAAATGGCCGTCGAGATCGAAGCTGCTCGCCTGCTCGTCTACAACGCCGCTCGGCTGAAGGATGCGGGCAAGCCATTTGTCAAAGAGGCCGCCATTGCAAAGCTTTACTCGTCACGCGTTGCCGAACGAGTCTCGTCAAAAGCGATCGAGCTGTACGGCGGCTACGGTTACGTTAAGGATTATCCCGTTGAAAAATATTGGCGTGACTCGAAGATAGGCGCCATCTACGAAGGCACCTCGAACATGCAGCTTCAGACAATTGCGAAGCTGATCATGCCGAAGAAATGATCCTATGACCCCGACGAGATCAGGCGTTATTTGACCGAGCTCGACGAGGAGCTGCGGAAGACAGGCGTTAGAGGTGAGGTTTATGGCGGAGCCGTCATGTGTCTCGTCTTCGATGCTCGGCCTGCAACCAAGGATGTAGATGCGATCTTTCGACCGGTCACCGATATTCGGTCTGCGATAAAGACGATCGCTGAGCGGCACGGCCTGCCAGACGATTGGTTAAACGATGGCGTAAAAGGCTATCTCGTCGAACATAAACAGCGCGTACTCTTTGAGCTTCCAAATTTGGTCGTGTTCGTGCCCGAACCGGACTACCTCTTAGCGATGAAAACACTCTCCGCTCGGGTTGACACATTTGATCAGGCTGACGTCAGGCTTTTGATCGATAAGATGGATTTGAGATCACCAGCCGAGGTTTTTGCCATCGTCGAAGGATATTATCCGCGACATCAGATCAAGCCGGCCACGCAATATTTTATCGAGGAGCTGTTCGGAAATGACAAGACTTAAAAGCGTTCGCGAACAGATCAGCTCAGATCCGGGTAATTGGCCGCTGTTTTTGATGGACTTTGTGGATGAGTTTCGGCGGACCAAGGACACAAAAATGATCGAAGAGCCATTTGAGTTAGTCGGCGACGAACACGATGCCCTGCTTGCTTCGACCGCTGAGGCTCTCTGCGACGAGCTCAAGATCGACGTGCCGGAATGGCTTGGCCAGGTGCCCGCATGTCGGAAACCATACTTCGTTTCCGGACTCGAAAATCTTAAAGCTATTTCGCTGGCAGAAAGCCCGACCCGGTTCCGCATTCGCAAGGTTTTTGTTTTAGACAACTTCCTTACTCGGGTTTGATACCACGCCGGTGCGGTCTCGGTCCGCCCCAATGGTCAACGTCAAACCCGCCAACCGTAACTCTCTGGATCTTCCAGGGATCAAAGACTATTTTCCGTCTGCGAACGTCTAAAGGAAGTCTAAGGTAAGGGTCTGCTAAAAAACTAGATCGGAGGGTCATTATGAAGAGACTGTTTGCTGTTTCTATGCTCGCGTTGTCGGGCTTTTTGTTTGTCCAACCGGCGGGAGCCACAATGCGTCCGCGACATCAACATCGCGACCGTCAATGTTTGAATGACTGCAAACGCGCCTATCGCGAATGCAAGCATAATCACAGTCGACGCTGCGGCGAACTTAAACGTAGCTGCGAGCACGGCTGCCGAAGATAACACTTTCCGTAAATTAATTGAGCCTAATACGGCCCGTAGTTGGCGGCGTCAAGGTTTCCTTTTCTCGGAAAATGGAGCAGAACGCCAAAGGCACCGAGCGCGATCCAAAGATAGTAATACGGATAGTCAAACGCAAGGGCCAGGATCAGCCCAAGAATTGACGGTATCTCGCTAAGCGCACAACCGAGCATGAGGCCGGTCTGCATGCAGGTCGCGTCGCGGTCCCTGAGCGCCCGGGCGTTGTGCTGGCGGCCCAGAACAAGTCCGAGGCCGAAGAAAACTATCGCTGACGCGCAAAACGTCATTACGATCGCCGGTTTATCAGTCAGAAAAGGTGTCGACGTATCAAATCTGGCGAGCCCCCCTTTTATAAACCATGCCGCAACAAAGAACACGACCTGTGACATTAACAGCGCGAGCCAGATGACAACCAGGTTTTGGTATTTAACCGTGATCGGCTTCTCGTTGGCCATCTAAACCTATTACTCAGCCGCCTCGAGCTCTTCCTCGAGAAGCTGGCGTTCATAAAGATCCGCGTACTCACCGTTCAAACGAAGCAGCTCCGCGTGCGTACCGCGCTCGATGATGCGGCCTTCGTGCAGAACGCATATCAGATCGGCATCCTTGATCGTCGAGATGCGATGTGACACGACCAGCGTCGTCCGGTCGGCGCGAACATCCTTGAGATTATGCAGGATCTTTTCCTCGGTGTAGGTGTCGACTGCCGAAAGAGAATCGTCGAGGATCAGAATGCGCGGGTCGCGCA
>DASXPW010000099.1:0-4977 GCA_036493385.1 Pyrinomonadaceae bacterium | reverse complement strand
GGAAGGTAAACTTCGGTGATTGCTTCGAAAAGCCAATCTTCTTCTAAAAACTCCGGATATTCCGGGTGGCGGATAAAAGGCAGGTGGGCGTGGAGGACTAAACTAAAATAGCCGGTCGGCATTCCTTTATTTTAATCGCATCGCATCACAAGTCGGACGACGACGCCTCAAAAATGATCACGGCAACGAGAGCGAGCTGACGGGCGTGTATCTCGCCTTCCTGATGTTGACCAGGCTCCCGCCGATCGCGGCCATCGTCTCATCCGCGTCATCGGCGATCGCGTCAATATCAAAATTTTCACGAAGCGCCGATGCGGACAGCTTGCCCAGATGTTCTTCAAGGAGTGCATACAGCTCGGCGGATATCTTCCATTTAAAGTCTACGATCGGAGTTCCGGCGGCGAGACCTTCAATAGCTTGCCGCACGTCGGCGATGTTAAATTCGGCAAGTTGACCTGGTGCAACGCCGACCAGTCGCGCCAGCCGGTCGGTAAACCCGCCCGTTTCCTCACCTCTGGTTATCTCTCCGGCGTCTGACGTAAATCCCGACGCCTCGAGAATATCCGCGAACTTGCCTGCCGATATCACCCAGCGGGCCTCGGACGAACGATGAGGCGAGGGCCCTTTTCGCGGGGTGCCGATCGTATTCGAAAACAAAATGCGAATAAACGGTCGACTCGGTGAATAAAACCCGATCTCGGCACGATACTCCGTGTGCGGCCTTACGTCGAACCACCACGAGCCCTCCTGTTCGACGGCATGAAGCTCTTCCGATCCGTGTGTAAGGTCCAACAACCGAAGCGCCAGACGATAAGCTGATCCGTTGCCAAGCGCTTTATCAAGCGGCAGGTATGGATTCGCGCCCGTCGACCAATAAAAATAGAGTCGCGTCGGCGATTGCATCAGGAGCCGGGCACGAGCTTCCCGGGGCAGCTCTGGCAGCGTTGGGTTTGCAAGCTCGGAAAAAACGGACGACACCTCATCTGTACGGCCCGCCTTAATACTCGCTTTCTCGACCGCAGTAGATCCCGCGCGCGGCATCACGACCGTCGCGGACGACGCTCCGCTCGTGGCGTCGATATCAAATGTTATTTCATCGAGCTCGGCCGTCTCGTCAAATTCCTGCATCATTGCGCTGCTCCAAGGATAAATAAAAATTATCGTGGCTTTATCGTGAACTTACAAGTCGAACAGCGGAAAACGCGCGTCTCACGCGCTATCAGGCGGAAAACTCGGCGAGAGGTCTTGATCGTGAAATTACTTGTTCCGCGCCGTGGTGGTCGACGCTGAATTGGAAACGGACTTGAGCCGGATCTCAACCTTACCGAAGTCGATATTGATCCGAGAGCGGACCGGAATTCGTCTCGCGTCATCGGTGATCCAAATTGCCATTGTGCCCTTGTCCTCGATCATCCGGCCCGGTCCGAAGATGTCGGGCTCGACACGGAAACACCATACGCGTCCGATCTCGGTCTTTTGCAGCTCGCGGGCCGTCACGCGAACGGGAACGTCATAAACAAGGCCGCTGTCGCTGACGGTAAGATCAAATTTTTTTCCGACAGCCAGCGGAAGCATTCGTAAAGCATATATGCCGGAGACGACGTCCTGCGTTTGCTCCTCAATATCCGATGCGATCTTTCGCGGCGGCTTCATCGGCTCTTTCGGATCGGTTTCGACATAGGTCACTCGCTTTTCGGAATAATTGAAATCGGCCGCGCCGGTCCGGACACGGTCTTTTTCAGTTGTCTTTCGTTCCGTATGATCGATGCGAAATTTCTTTCCGTCGATATCCGACGCATACTCATAAAGGAAGCTGTAATGAGCGATCTTCAGAAGCGTTCCCTTCGAACGAGCCTCGGCCTTGATCATCAGCGAGTTCGTATCATCGCCGTTTTCGACCGTAAAGGTCAGATCGCCAACCGGAATGCCATTGATTATCTTGCTGAGCTTTGCTTCATAGGTGAGCGTTTCACCTGTCGCAAAAGGCCTTTGCTTTGGCGTTTGGGCAAACGAGGTCGCAATGCCTACTGCGGAGATAATAAGTGCAAGCACGCTCGGTCGGATCCGCTTTTTCATAATGAGCCGATGTAGTAGGCCTTTAGAACGAGAATCAGGACCGTCGCTGCGACGCCGAGGGCTGCCGAATACTCGCCATTCTTTAAGTATAGCTGAAAATCGAACCGGCGGTCCGAACTTCGTCCGGGAGTAACTCTTGGAACAAAGACCGGCACGTCCCGCACGTACGCGCGATACTCATCGCCTATGACCTCTTCAAGCTCGCTCTTTTCGACGTTCATGACGGGTAAATAGATGCCTAAGAAGAAGATGATCGAGATCGCCGCCAGCCACCAGACACCCGAGGCCACAGCGAATCCGACGGTTATGAGAAAGCTGCCTAAATAAAGTGGATTCCGGGTGTATGCGTACGGCCCGGATGTATCCAGTTCAGCCACCTTGCGCAGATGACCGCATGCCCACGCGCGTATCAGCAGTCCTAAAACCGCAACGGCAGAGCCTATGATCAGAAGCTCGGCCGTCGGTCGGCAAAAAACGATAAAAATGATCGCGAAAATGTAGCCGGAAGTTACGCGAACGCGCTGAAAGAGCTTACCAAGCTTTTTTGCCATTAAGATTGTTCGATCGATCGAAACGCCCCCATGCGAGCGAGACGTTCCTCGACCGCCCGAAACACGCGCTCGACCTCGATGTCCATGCAGATCCAGTTTGAGCATCGCCGGCGGTGACAGTCGACGCGGCAGTTGATATCGGTGCGCTCGACGCAGATGTCGTCATTTCGGATACTCCCGTTTCGCCACCATTCGGTCGGACCAAAAATGCCGACAACGGGCGCACCCGCGGCAATTGCAATATGCGTCGGGCCGGTGTCACCTCCCACATAGACCTCGGCCCGTCGCGACAATTCATAAAATCCTTTGAGGCTCGGTTCCGCGGTCTTAAGCTTTCCGGAATGGCTCGTTTCAACGGCCCTCGTCGCGAGTGTACGTTCGCCTGGCCCCGTGACCAGGACGCTTTCCAACTTGAGCTTTTCCCACAATTTGTCGGCAAGTCGCCCGTAGTTCTCTGCCGGCCAGAGCTTGGTCACCCAGCCGCCGCCGGGATTGAGGACAGCAAATCGGCCACCGACCAGATCGGCGACCTCCGATGCCTCCTTTAAATCTTGCTGCGAAGTCGCGACCGGAAATTCAAAAATCCCTTCCGGGACGTCGATGCCCAACGCGGCCCGAGCCAAAAGCAAGTTTTTCTCGATGACGTGCGTTCTTTCAGGAATCTCGACTTTATCCGTCAGTAGAAATCCCGACGCGCGCTCCCGTCGTTCGCTCCGTGCGAAACCCCAGCGACGCTTCGCGCCCGAGAGCTTGGCGACGAGTGCAGATTTAACCAGCCCCTGAAAATCAAGCGCTATATCAAATTTAAGGCTCTTTATTTCGCGGACCTGTCGGCGTAATTCGCCGATCAATTCGTCGACCGGTGCCCTTCGTCGAAGCTTCCTCGTGTCTATCTCGATCAGGCGGTCGATAAGCGGATTTCCGCGTAGAATATCAGCCGAACGCCGCTCAACTACCCAGCCGATCTCGGCCGCAGGAAACGCGCGGCGGATAGCGGCAAGGGCAGGCAGCGTATGCACTATATCGCCGATACTTCCGAGTTTAACGATGAGGATGCGCACCCAATCAATCGTACGGCTTTCAGAGCCAAATTCCTAAACGGCAATTTGCTTGATCCGCCAAAAAAGTGTGGAAATTTCGGTCGCCGTTAAGCTATCCTAGAACGGGAGCATTGTTCCTCCTGCCGATCTCACTCTATCTGTCGTATCACCTATGGAACCAGCTGAAGCCCCACACCGCGACCTTCGTCCGGCGTTGGTCTTCTTAAGCGGAGAATTGATCGCGGTACCGATACCGCTCGAGCGCCAAGAGGTTGTTCTCGGCCGTGCGCTCGCCGCTGACGTGCGCGTTAACGACACTAAGGTCTCGCGAAAGCACGCAACGATAACGATCTGCGAAGACGATGGCAACACCGAGTACATCCTGACCGACCTACATTCGCGAAACGGCACCTATCTGAATGGCCGCAAGATCAAGAAGGAGACGTTGAGAAACGGCGATAAGATCGCGTTGGGCGAGCACATTCTTCGCTTTGATCTTCTGGACGAGATCGACCGCGAATACCAGCGGCAGATACATCGGCTTATCTCGCACGACGATCTGACGGGGCTCCTGTCGAGCCGGTCCTTCTTTTCTGAGTTGCGCCGTGAGGCCAGCCGTGCAAAGGCGGAAAACCGGCCATTCTGCGTCCTGATGATGGACCTTGACCATTTCAAAGAGGTCAATGACACGTACGGTCACCTTACGGGCAGCCGGACGCTCGAGGAATTGGCTGACTGCATAATCAAGAATATGCGAAGCGGCGATGCAGCCGCTCGATTCGGCGGCGAAGAGTTTGCGGCATTTTTACTTGACGCCGAGCTGCCCCAAGCGGTTGTCGCCGCGGAAAGGATCAGGACCGAGGTCGAGCGATTTGCGTTTAGCGTCGTCAAAAAGGGCTCGCCCGGCAAAAAGCATCGAATCACGATAAGTATAGGTATATCTTCATTTCCCGAAGACTCCAACGACCCGATCGAGCTGGTTGAAATGGCCGATTCGGCTCTCTACCGGGCCAAACATGAAGGCCGAAATCGGGTACGCGCCTATCGCGACGTGTCCGCCGCCGCAACAAAGCAAAAATTACCTCCGCGACACAGCTAAATAGTGCAACTTTACGGCGGCAAACTTCGTGAAAGACTTGCGCCGGCATTCGTGCTAGAATTTGCGATTGTGTAGAGGCACGCCAGCCGCCGTTTGAGCATCCTAGGGTAAGGCATCGAAGTACTGTGTTAACAAAACTAAACCTGGCCACGCATCCCTTTCGGAACCGGAATCTGCCGTATCTGTTGGCTCTATTTATGCTCGCGATCAG
>DASXPW010000098.1:0-3228 GCA_036493385.1 Pyrinomonadaceae bacterium | reverse complement strand
TAGACCGGAAACTGAGAGGTCAGCATGTCGGGCAGGCGCTGGTCAAGGCTGCCGTCGACTACGCACGCGAGAAAAGGATGAAGATCCGTTCACGCTGCCGCTACGCGCATAATGTTCTCGAAGAAACACCCGAATACAACGACGTGATCGTGTAAACGCGTTTACCCGCCACTGCATCTTCTTGCATCGATGAAGCCCACGAGGATCTCAGCTTCGAGCTATCTCAATACGGCTCCGCTCGTCTGGTCGTTTCTTTACGGTGAGCAGCACGGGAGGGTCGAGATCATTCTCGACAACGCTCCCGCCCGCTCGGCCCAGCTTCTGGCCGATGACCGCGTCGACGCCGCGCTCGTGCCCGTATTTGCGTATCAAACTATAGATGGAGCAAACCTGATCCCCGATGTTTGCGTCGGTGCGCTCCAGCGAGTGCAGAGCGTTTGTTTGGTAACACATGGGTGTGAATTAGATGCTGTCCGCTCAGTTGCGCTCGACAGCTCGTCGCGGACATCGGTCGCGCTGACGAAGATAATTTTTCGCGAATTTCTCAACAGCGAGCCTGACTGGAAAACCGCCGAGCCCGACATCGATGCGATGCTGGCCGCGGCCGATTGCGCTCTGTTGATCGGCGACCCGGCCCTGCGCCTGGCCGGTCATGGCTACAAAGTTTTCGACCTGGCCGCGCTTTGGCGCAAATTCACAGGCCTCGGATTTGTTTTTGCGATGTGGATGACGAGGCGACAGACCTCGCCGGTTGACTTTGCGGCTGTGAGGGATGAGGGCCTCGAACACATCGAGGAAATAATGAACAACTATCTTCCGCACGTCTCGCTTGACCGCGATGAGATGCGAGCCTATCTGACACAGAGCATTTCTTATTCGGTTGATAACTCGATGCAGGACGGAATGGGACTGTATTTTGAGCTCGCCGAGCGTCATGGATTGATCGCCTATAACAAGCCGCCGCGATCAACTCGCATTCAATGAACAAGCCCGGTTTGAACGATCAAAAGCCAGGCAGTAACCGCTACCAGCACCGCCAGGCCGATGTCGTAACCACCGATAATTTCATCCCTCTTTCTCATCGTAAGCAATTGACGCAAAAACCGTTCCTTAAGCTCGATCGGCCAAAAAAAGCGTCTCGTCAACGTTAATTGACCAAAAACCGGACATCTCGCTCATTCAATTCGCTTCACCAGTCGTTCAGGATTCAGCGAGGATGGCATACACGTCTCGACGCGCCTTATTTAGGACATCGTTTATTCGCTTTTTGGTTTCCTCATCGGCCCCGCGAGCGCCGTCGGCGACCGCGCTGACGAGTTTTCTCACCGAATCTCGCAGCTCGAACGCTTGCTTCATATCCGGCGGAGGCTCAAAACCGCATTCGCCACGTTCTTTCAGAAGCGCAAGACCGGCGTCGGTGATCGTGTAAACCTTTTTTCCTTCAATCTCCCGGCCAGCGACAAAACCGCCCTCTTCGAGCATCTGGAGCGTCGGATATACCGAACCCGGGCTCGGCCGGTAGCCTCGAAAGCGGTTTTCAAGGTCGCTGATCAGCTCATAACCGTGTCGCGGGCCTTCTTTCAGCATCTCAAGAAGCAAAAATTTCATTCCCCCGCGACGCATTCGGGGAAAATCACCCCCAAAGGCCCTGGTGAACCTTCCAAATCCATGTTTTCCGTACATAAATTACCTCTAAAATCTAGTTTCCGGCGCCCGTAAGTGCCATCAATTGTATCGTATCGCGATATATCGTTATATGTCAAGAGCGATTTCGAACATCCATGAATTCGCTCGTTTTCTGTCCGTGTTCGGCCGTTTAGCGATATAATCACATAAAACCTGCAAAGCAAGTTTCGGTTACATCGGTGCAAACCAAATGAAGAAATTGCTGATCCTGCGGCATGCGAAATCGAGTTGGGACGACGCCGGTCTTCCCGACTTTGATCGGCCGCTGAACGAGAGAGGCGAACGGGATGCGCCGTTCATGGGAAGGATCCTGGCTGACAGAGGTTTTAACCCGGAATTGATCGTTAGCTCGCCGGCCGCGCGGGCTAAACGCACAGCGGAGTTGGTCGGGCAGACCGCCGGATGGGAGGCGCCATTAACGTTCGACGAGCGGATCTACGAAGCTAGCCCGCAGGCCCTGTTCACGATCATCATCGGGCTGGGCGATGAGATCTCGACATGTCTTCTTGCCGGCCATAACCCCGGAATGGAAGGTATTGTCAAGCTGTTGACCACGCGGACGCTTGCCATGCCGACGGCCTCAGTCGCCGTGCTCGAAGTCGATGTCGATCGGTGGTCTGCGATCGAACCAGGCAAAGGTCGTCTAATTGAAGTTTTGCGTCCTAAAGAATTGTCTCGCGATGCGTCTCGGACGTAGTAGATAGCGGGACCTCAGGCATTTAAAAAGGTTAAATTTTCTGCACCGATAGGGTATCTGTATGCTATACTACAGAGAAATTGACATCATATTTCGGGCGCGGATCAAAGCAAAGATCTTTGTCCTCGATCGATCTTTTCCACGCAAGTTTTTGGAGAAAAGGCGCTTATGGAGCTCAGTATCGGTCAAAAGGTCGCATACCCGGGGCAAGGTGTGTGCATGGTCGAGGCGGTCGAGAAACGCGAGATCGGCGGAAACTCGCTTATCTGCTATCTACTTCGGGTCATTGGAGACAATTCGCGGATCCTGGTGCCTGCCCCGAACGCCGGTTCGGTCGGTATTAGATCCGTCATCTCGACCAGCCAATGCAAGCGGCTGATCAAGCGTCTCTCGGACGACTTCAGCGAGGTTTCGACGGATTGGAAATCGCGTTCGCGCGAGTTTACAGAGAAGCTGCAGTCCGGTGATGTTTTTGAAGCGGCCGACGTTTTAAAAAAGCTTACCTTCCTCAGTCACGGAAAGAAGCTTTCGTTTCGCGAGCAGACCCTTTTGGAGAAGGCCAAGCATCTGATCTTATCCGAGATCACCAACGCGGAATATTCTACTCAGGAGACGATCGAGCCGAGATTGGGTGAGCTGGTCGAAACGGCGTGTTCAAAACATCTTCAAACCCAGCCGTACTACCTGACGGCAGCCGCAGTGGGCTAAGCAGGGGACGCATCCGACTTTTTATACTCGGCGCGGACGATCGTCTTGATATTTCCGCGGACGTGAAAATCGCCATCGATCCTGACCTCAAGAGGATCGCACGCCGCTACAAAATCTTCCATGATCACATTGACGAC
>DASXPW010000097.1:0-4858 GCA_036493385.1 Pyrinomonadaceae bacterium | reverse complement strand
TGTCATCAGGTGGTTTTCCGCTTGGCATTTTGCCCTCGGCAGAGTTTGAGGTTGGTGAGACAAGCCTGGCGCCGGGTGAGGTTCTCGTCGTCTACTCCGACGGCGTTTCCGAGGCAAACAATCTCAAGGAAGAGGAGTTTGGGGTAGAGCGGCTTTCCGAGGTCGTTCGCCGAAATCTCGCCTCGTCCGCCTCCGGCCTTCGCGACAAGGTCGAATCTGCCCTTTCGTCTTTCACTCAGACCGCACCCGCGAACGACGACATCACGCTCGTCATTGCAAAGCGTGTTTAGCTTGCGGCCAACTGACCATAGAGCCACGCTTTTGCCATCCGCCATTGGCGATTTATAGTCGGCACGCTGACGCCCATCACCTCGGCCGTCTCCTCGATCGATAAGCCGCCAAAATATCTAAGCTCGACGATCTTGGCCTTGTTCGGGTCTATTTCGGCGAGCGTGTGAAGCGCGTCGTCAAGCGCCAGAAGCTGATCTGACGAATCATTCGACACAACGAGGATCTCTTCATCGATCGGCAGCTTGTCCGCCGACCCGCCTCGTTTGTCCGCTTTATGTTTGCGAGCATGGTCCATCAGAATGCGCCGCATCACCTGGGCCGCGATCCCAATAAAATGCGCGCGGTTCTGCCATCGGACCTGCTTTTGGTCGATGAGCTTTATGTAGGCTTCATGCACAAGCGCCGTCGGCTGCAGTGTGTGGTCCGATCGCTCACGTCGAAGATAGCTTCCCGCAAGCCGCCGCAGCTCGTCGTAAATAAGCGGCAGTATTTGATTGACGACGTCCTCGCGCCCGTCCGTCCAATCGATCAGCATTTGTGTGATCTCGTGTGATGAAGTTTGGCCCATATCGGTCTTTGTTTCATTTCCACGACATCATAGCCGCGTTTTTCCATTTGCAGCAATCGATCGCAACCCGGCGGATAGTCTTTCCGAGGAGGATTTTGCGAACATTGTCCCGCACTTTAATTCCATGATATCGGCAGACGCTGGAAATATCTGCAATATCGGTGTTTAACAAAGCGTTGAAACTTGTTGATTCTATTCGTTCGATTGGTTTACAATTGTCAAGGCGTATCCCGCGCCGTTCCCCATAATGCCCTCCTTGCCGCGCAAAGTCAGTCTCGTTTATTTTGTAGTTTTGACCCTCCTTCTGGTGGGCATGGTTCCGCTCGTCCTTATCGGCTGGTTTCTCTCTGACCGCAGCGCCAAAGAGTTGCGCACGGTCGAAAATCGCTATCAGATCCAGCTCGTTCAGGAAAAGGCCCAGCAAATTGAGATGTTCGCCAAGAGCTATGGCGACCTGGTAACGAGCATCTCAATGGCGTTGGAGCTCTCCAGCGATCTCAAAGTTCTCTCGTCGGAACAGACCGAGCGAAAGCTCGGTGCTGCATTGCACGACAATCCCGAACTTCTTGCGATCTGCATCAAGCCAATGCAGGCTGAATCGCTGTCGGTCCGTCGATCCGAAGCGATCTCAAATGAGGATGTTCAGGCCTTCTCGCTCGACTCGATGGCGGCGGGCGGCCAGCATCTAAGGATCGGCAAACCCACCGCGCTGGCCACGAACGGCGAGCTTGCGATGACATTTTCATCGCCCGTTCGTCAAAACGACCAAACCGTAGCAACGGTTGTTGCCATCGTATCTCTAAAGGACATCGGCCGAAGCATCGTCGGCATGAGCCCGACGAACGAGGCAAACCTCTGGGACGCCGGGCTACCGATAATCTTTGTCGTTGACCAGGACGGCAGAGCGTTATTTCATCCGGATCCGAGCCTGGTTACATCTCAGCGTTCGCTGGACGATCTAAAGATCGTGCAGGAGTGGCGTGAATCCAATCGACAGGTGCAATCGGCGCTGGTCCCGTTTAACGCGGAGTACGAGGGGAAGAAGCACGCGATGATAGGGGCATATTCGACAACAAGCCTCGGGCCGAATGCTAATTTCGGCGTCATCACCATGCAGGACGAACGCACCGCGCTGGCATCGGTCGGCGAAATGCGAATTCAGATCTGGATGATCAGCCTGGCCTTTGCCTTTTTCGCTTTGTTGGCCGGATTTGTAGGAGCGCGGCTTCTGACCTCACCGCTGCTTCACCTTGTTGCCGCCGCCAAAAAGATCGCGGCCGGCGATTTCACCTCGCGGGTAGAGGCAAAAAATATTACCGAGATCGGCACGTTGGGCGAAACGTTCAACATGATGACCGATAAGATCGAAGACCAGATCGCGAACCTTGCCAAAGCGGCCACCGAAAATCGAGAACTCTTTGTCGGCACCGTTAAGGCCCTCGCTGCCGCCATCGACGGAAAGGACAAGTACACTCGCGGCCATTCTGAGCGGGTTTCGCGAATTTCGGTTGCGATTGGCAAACGGCTGGGCCGGCCTGAGGACGAGATCGAAACCTTGCGAATGAGCGCGCTGCTTCATGACGTAGGCAAGATCGCGATCGATGACAACATTTTGAAAAAACCCGCCGCCCTCACGGATGAGGAGTACGAGATAATGAAGACCCACCCGCAGCGTGGCTATAAGATCATGTCGCAGATACCCGGGATGGAGGAATTTCTTCCGGGAATGTACATGCATCACGAAATGGTCAACGGGATGGGCTATCCGCAGGGACTTAAGGCGGACCAAATACCGCTGCAGGCCAAGATCGTGTCCGTCGCCGACACCTTTGACGCGATGACGATCGACAGGCCGTATCAAAAGGCTCTCCCGCTTGAAAAGGCGCTCGAGGTCATCTCGGGCTACATCGGAACGAGATATGATGGCGCCGTCGTAAACGCCCTGATCGAGGCCTGCAAGCGTGGCGAGGTCGCCAACGGCGTAGTTCGCCAACGTGTTCAAACAGGTCGCGGACCTGATGCGGTTCCGGACGATGATGATGACATATTGGCCGTCCTCGATGCGGTCCTTCCAACGGTGAATCGACCGAGCCCGACAAACCCTTTGACGATCCAGTAAATACCCGACGCTCCCTTATCTGCAAAACAGCATTCGAAATAATTGTGGAGCATCCAGATGAGCGAACCCGGATCAACTGAAATTTGGCAGGTCGAGGTGAATGGCCAGGTCTATGACGCGGCTTTCGGGGAGCTTGCCGACTGGATAGCCGAAGGTTCACTCGTACCTGAAGACAAGGTGCGCCGCGGAAACCTACGCTGGATTGAGGCGCGGAAAGTTCCGACGTTAGTGCCTTTCTTTAACGCAAAGGCAACCGGAATGCCGATGCCGCCGGTAATAACGACTACCGTTGCCGAACCGGAACCCTTAAATGTCGAAACAGAGGTCGCCGCGCCCGAGCCGACCGTCACCGTAGGTGCGCCGACGGTCGCCGCGGTCGTTGTAACCCAACCTGCAAACGATCCAGTATCACCCTCAGTAAATTCCATTCCGGTTTCGTCCGTCCGAGACCCAAACTGCTGCGCGAACCACGCGGAACGAGTTGCCGCCTTCCAATGCCAAACATGCGGACTCTCGCTTTGTCGCGACTGCGTAAAGACGTTTGGCTCGAGTGTTCTGCTCTGCTCAGCGTGCGGCGGGATGGCGAAGCCAAAGACCCAGGTCCAGGCCGAACAGCGAACGGCCGAGTTTCGCAGCCAATCGATCACAAAGGGCTTTGGCTTTGCCGATTTTGGCGAGGCTCTAGCCTATCCGTTCAAGTTCAAGACAAGCCTTTTTTTCGGTGCGTTGATGTACACATTTTTCTCGATGGGCAAACTCGCCTCAGCAATGGGCGGGATGTATATGATCGCCGCCGCGCTGATGGCTTATATGCTGGCAAACATGCTGGTCTTCGGCATCCTGGCGAATACGATCGAGAGCTTTGCTCACGGTAAGATCGGCGGAAATTTTATGCCGAGCTTTGACGACTTTGAGCTGTGGGATGATGTAATTCATCCATTCTTTCTATACATTGGAACGATCCTCTCCTCATTCGGCCCGTTCATACTTGTCTTCGCCCTCGGCTCATGGATGGTGATCCACTCGATGACCGCTCAGGCCGAGGCGATCAAGTCTCAGGTCGAACACACGCCTGGGACGCCGGATTATACCGGCATCAAGGACACGCTGGACCAGTCCGAACAGGTCAAGAGCATTCTTGGCAACAGCAACCGAATAAATCAGCAGCATCTCGATCAGCAGGAGCAGCTTGAGAAGGGACAGGCTCCGACGCCGCCCGTTGTCGATGACACGGAGGAAAGTGTCCAACGCGTCAACGGCATGATCGCCGAAAGCAAGAAAAAAGAACTCGAAGGTCTGCTCGGTAAATCGGCGGAGACTCGTGCAAAGGAGCAGCAGACCTTTATTTCCGGCTTACTGCGCGTTGCCGCGCCCCTCGTTGTGATCGGATTCATCACGTTTCTTTGGGGACTGTTTTATTTTCCGGCGGCCAGCACGGTGGCTGGATATACCCGGTCCTTCGTCGCGACTCTGAACCCAATGGTCGGACTCGACACGATCAAACGCCTCGGGTTCGACTATGTAAAAATCCTGTGTATGGGGTTTTTGCTTCTCGTCGCAGCTATCGTGGTGAGCTTTATCGCCGCGCTCATTTTCTCGCCATTCGACCTGCCCGGAATGGGAAATATACCCGCACAGGCCATCGGGAGCCTCTTTCAATTCTACTTATGGATCGTTTTCGCCTGCATCCTCGGATTTGCCATGTTCAAGGCGTCCGATCGGCTTCGTCTCTCACGTTAGACTACCCCATCCCGGGCGTAGAAAATATCGCACGTTGTTCAGCGTGCGATATTTTTTTATAATCAGAAATTTACCGTTATGACGATTTTTGCACCGTATGGCGTTCTTTTGGCGGAGAAATAAGGAAGACAGGTTTTCGA
>DASXPW010000096.1:0-4364 GCA_036493385.1 Pyrinomonadaceae bacterium | reverse complement strand
CCGGTCGACTGGTACCCGTGGGGTGACGAGGCGTTTGAACGAGCCACGGCAGAAGACAAACCAGTGCTGGTCAGCATCGGTTATTCGGCCTGCCATTGGTGCCACGTAATGGAGCACGAATCATTCGAGGACGAAGCGACCGCCCGCATCATGAATGACAATTTCGTCAATATCAAGGTGGACATGGAAGAACGGCCCGACGTCGATCAGATCTATATGTCTTTCGTGCAGCTTACAACTGGTCGCGGTGGCTGGCCGATGACCGTATTTTTGACGCCCGAAAAGCTGCCGTTCTTTGGCGGGACGTATTTTCCGCCGGAACCGAGATATGGAATGCCGAGTTTTCAACAATTGCTGACCAGCATCGCCGATGCATACCGCGATCGCCGCGATGAGATCTTGGCGTCGGCAAACGAGACGCTCGGCGAGTTGAGGCGGATGTCGATCACCGACAGCTCGTCGGTTGGATTTTCGAAAGACATTACGGATGCGGCATTTGAAAATTTTTCGCGTTCATTCGACGCGAAGAATGGCGGCTTTGGCGGCGCACCCAAATTTCCGCCTTCGATGTCGATGGAGTTTCTTCTGCGATATTGGAAACGAACGGGAAACGCGCGTGCTTTCGAGATGGTCGAACGCACCGCCCGTAAGATGGCCGCCGGCGGCATTTACGATCAACTTGGCGGCGGATTTCACCGCTACTCGGTCGACGCGGTATGGCTTGTGCCGCATTTCGAGAAGATGCTTTATGACAACGCTCAGCTTATCCGGATCTATCTTCATCTTTTCCAGATAACTAAAGACGAATTCTTCAAACGAATCGCCATCGAGACTTTGGAATACGCAAAACGAGAAATGCTCGATGAATCCGGCGGATTTTATTCGACACAGGATGCCGACAGCGAGGGCGAAGAAGGGAAGTTTTTTGTTTGGACACCTGCCGAGATCGAGTTGTTGTTGGGCGAGAGCGATGCCCAGGTCTTTAACTTTTTTTACGACGTTTCGGAGGCCGGCAACTTCGAAGGCAAAAATATTCTAAATTTCAAATTTACGGTCGATGCGACGGCAGAGGCTTTAAGGCGCGAATCCGGTGAGATCGAAGCGATACTCGAGCGCGGACGCCAGCTCTTATTCGATGCCCGCGAGAAACGCGTCAAACCGCACCGCGACGAAAAGGTTCTCACCGCCTGGAATGGCCTGATGCTGGCAGCGTTTGCCGAGGCCGCCGCGGTCTTACGTAGCCAAGATTATCTAGCGATCGCACGACGCAATGCAGATCTTCTCCTCAAGGAACTCCGACGCGATGGTCGACTTCTGCGGACCTGGAAAAACGGTTCGGCAAAGCTCGATGCCTACGTTGAGGACTACGCAAATCTAGCGGATGGGCTGCTCGAGCTATTCCAGGTTAGCGGGGACATGCATTACCTTGGCGAGGCTCGAGGATTGGCAGACTCAATGATCGAGAACTTCTGGGATAAAGAAAGCGGCGGTTTTTACTTCACTGCCGATGATCATGAACAGCTCATCGTAAGAAACAAAGACTTCTCGGACAATGCAACACCATCGGGTAACTCCGCAGCGGCGGACGTTCTTCTCAAGCTCGCAAAGATCACCGGTGACGATTCGTACGAACGATATGCAACAAAGGTGCTAACCATCGCTGCCGGACAAGCCCGGCGATTCCCGCAGGGGTTTGGCCGAGCCCTGGCCGCAATGGAATTTGCTCTCGCGCCCACGCGGGAAATTGTGCTTATTGGCGGCGACAACGGTGACCTCGCCGCAGAGGTTTGGCAGCGCTATATTCCAAACAAAGTCGTAGTGACGAGCCCAAATGAAGCAACCGATCGAGCAAAGATCCCGTTGCTCGACGGACGGGAAGCGATCGATGGACTCCCAACCGCTTATGTGTGCGAGAATTTTGTTTGCAGCCGCCCGGTCACGACCGCTCCAGACCTGGCTCATCAGCTCGACACTTAAGCGAATTCGAACAACAAAATCAAAACGCCTCGTCGGATCCGGCGAGGCGTTTTGCTATTTTTATAAACCGATCGTTACTTGGTCGGTGACGCTTTCGCGTTCGAGTTCGACATCACGTTCGAGTTGGTGTGCATGTTCGAATTGCCCGCGCTGGTAGTGGCAGTGTTCGAAACCGTTGTCGTGCCGCCGCTGGTTGTCGTGGCGGTATTCGAGACCGACGTCGTCGAAGCAGAGTTCGACGTTGATGTGTTTGACCGATTCATATTGGTCGTGTTATTTGCGGTCTCACCGCCGCAAGCCACACCCAAAGCGGCCAAACCCAAAAGTGCTGAAAGTGCAATTGCTCTTTTCATTTCAAAAACTATCTCCTGTCTTCTTCAAAGATTAATCTAAGATTCTCCGCCCGAAGGCAGAATTGCCCCAAAACTCTTTCTATTTTTGGAACAAACGAAATGATATTGAGATGAGGGGCATTAGTCAACCGGAAAATGCAAAAAATGCAATTTTCTCTGGTCCAGCCTCGGGCCGTATTTTGAGCCAGATCAAGCGGTTCCGGTGTGCTTTATGATAAATTCGTTCCTGGATGACTAGCATAAGCTTTTACGGCGCTGTCGGCAGCGTCACCGGTTCTAAGTACCTGGTCGAGCACAATGGTCGCCGCGTTCTTGTCGATTGCGGCTTGTTTCAGGGCCTCCGTGAGCTTCGCGAACGCAATTGGGAAGAACCGCCTTTTGACCCAGCGTCGATCGATGCGGTCATTGTCACCCATGCGCATATTGACCACACGGGCTATCTGCCCAGACTGGTCAAGCTGGGCTTTAGCGGTCCGGTCATCACGTCGAAAGCAACGGCCGACTTGATGCGTGTCCTTTTGCCTGATTCTGCCCGCCTGCAGGAGGAAGAAGCGGATTACCGCAACCGCCATCAGCTAACGCGACACGATCCGGCGCTGCCGTTGTACGATGAGGACGACGCTCGGGCGGCGCTGAAGCTGCTGCAGACCGTCGCAAATGACGGCGCGGCCGTGCCGATCGTCGACGGTGTCACCGCTAGATTTTTGGTTGCGGGTCATATCATGGGCGCGAGCCTTGTGCTTCTCGAGTTGCATCGAGGACGACCAGACGGGAGCTCGATCCGGCTCTTGTTTTCTGGCGACCTCGGCCATTACGATCAACCGATCTTAAAAGACCCGACCGCTCCGCCCGATTGCGATTATTTGGTTTGTGAATCGACTTATGGCGACCGGCTGCATTCAGGCGAACCGCCGGCGGATCAGCTTTCACGCATTATTAATGACGCGGTCGCGCGCGGCGGACCGATCCTTATTCCGGCCTTTGCCGTCGGTCGCACGCAGGAAGTGCTTTACATCATCCGCGAACTTGAAGAAGAAAAACGCATACCGGTCTTGCCGGTCGTGGTCGACTCACCAATGGCGGCTCAGGCGACACAGGTCTATAACCGCTGGCATGAGGAACACGATCTCGAGTACGCGTCGATCCTTGCCAAAAAGCGTCATCCCCTGCGAACGACCTCGATGAGCACCGCCTCCTCACGAGAAGAGTCCAAGCGGCTAAATCATAGGCACGGTCCGAGGATCATCGTCTCCGCCTCCGGGATGATGACCGGCGGCCGCGTTTTGCACCACGCGATACGAATATTGCCCGACGAGAAAGCCACGGTCGTTTTTGTCGGTTATCAGGCGGCCGGCACGACCGGACGGCGGATCGTGGACGGCGAAAGCGAAGTGAAAATAATGAAAAACTGGATTCCCGTAAAATGCCACATAGAGAAGGTCGAGGGTTTTTCGGCCCACGCGGACTGGCAGGGCGTTCTCCGGTGGCTGAGCGGCTTGCGGACGCCGCCCAAAACAGTCTTTTTGACCCACGGCGAACCTGAAGGCGCCAAGGCAATGGCCGAGCACATCCACGAACGCTTTGGCTGGAACGTCCATGTCCCTGCGTTCGGAGAAACGATCCCACTTACCTGAATCAGAGGCGAACTAACTCATACCGATCTGAACAACGCAGAGTATTACTCGTATCGAAGACATTCGATCGGGTCCAGTCGTGCGGCGCGCATGGCGGGGAAGACACCGAAAACGAGCCCGACTCCGACCGATGTAAAGAGACCGGCGAGCACCGCCCAAAGCGGCACCTGAGCGGGAATTGACGGAATAAGTAAAAGGATCAGATTGCTGATGCCGATCGCGATAACGACGCCGAGAACACCGCCAAAAAACGTGAGCGTCATCGCCTCGAGCAGAAACTGCAGCACGATCGCACTCTTCGTCGCGCCGATCGCTTTGCGGATACCGATCTCTTTTGTTCGTTCGGTAACGGAGACGAGCATAATGTTCATTACGCCGATGCCGCCGACGAGCAGGCCGA
>DASXPW010000095.1:0-4942 GCA_036493385.1 Pyrinomonadaceae bacterium | reverse complement strand
CGGCACGGCTGGTGTTGTTACTGTCCTGATAGCATTTTTTGTGGCGAGCGTGCTCATCAACCCGTTTTTGCCGCAATTGAAACTCAAGCCGATCGCGCTGCTCCCTCAAAAAAGCGACATCACGCCGCCAGTCCCTGAACGGCCGGCGCTAACGAAAAAAGAGGCCTCGCTCCGTCAGGCCAGCGAGCGTGTAAAGAACCTACGCCGGCAACGGGATGAGCAAAAGATGAAAGATCAGGCCCGACGCGAAATGCGAATCGCTGATCAGCCGGCACCGACGCCGCGAATGCCGGCACAGGGAAAGCCCGTGTCAGTTGCGTTTTACGTTAACTGGGATTCGTCGAGTCTCGCGTCGCTGAAGCAAAACATCTCGCAGCTTGATTGGGTCGTGCCCGAATGGGTCCGTCTATCGGGAGAAGATGACGATCCGTTGGTTCTCGACATAGATACTGAGGCGATGAATTTCATTCATCAGCAGCGTCCTGATATGCCGATCTTGCCGCTTGTACAAAATTACAAGAACGAGCAGTGGAACACAGACATATTGGTGAAAGCGATTTCGACCGAAACAAGCCGGCAGAAACTCATCCAGTCCCTTCTTGATCTGATCGCTAATAACAATTTTGGTGGACTAACGATTGACATTGAAGAAGTCCCCGCCAGTTCGCAAACAGACCTTTTTATCTTTGTGAACGAGCTCCATCAGGAGCTGCAAAAGAGGAACCTCATACTTGCCCAGGCGGTCCCATTCGACAATTCGGACTGGAACTACACGGCCTTTGCGAACATCACCGATTACCTGATGCTGATGGCCTACGACGAGCATTGGTCCGACGGCGAGGCCGGGCCGGTAGCGGGCCAGGACTGGTTCGAGCAGACACTCGGCAAGCGAATGAAGGAACTGTCGCCGTCGAAGACGATCGTATGTATCGGGAACTACGGCTACAACTGGTCTGATGCCTCGAAGGAGGCAGAAACTGTTTCGTTCCAGGATTCGTTGGTTACGGCCAGAGAGTCTCTTGACAGTCCGCAGGATATTAAATTCGACCCGGTTAGCAAGAATCCCTACTACACATACGACGAGGACGACGGCAGCACACATACGGTCTGGTTCCTGGACGCCGTGACGGCTTTTAACCAGATAAAGAACGCTGCAAAGTACGACGTGGCGGGATTTGCACTTTGGCGTTTGGGCAGCGAAGACCCGTCTTTCTGGACCGTCTTTGGCAACGACGGGACGCCCGATTCGCCGACCGATCTGGCGAGCATCAAATATGGTTACGATGTCGACTTTGACGGGACGGGCGAGATACTTCAGGTCAAGTCCGTTCCGCAGGATGGCGCCCGCGAAATTCTAGCCGACAATGCAGGTAACGCAACAAGCGAGGTCTATAAAGAGATACCGTCATCCTACGTGATCCAGCGAACAGGCGACCAGCCGGGCAAGATAGCGCTAACATTTGACGACGGTCCCGACCCGCGCTGGACGCCCCAGGTGTTGGACATTCTAAAGGCCAAGGACGTGAAGGCCGCATTTTTCATCGTCGGTGAGAACGGACAGGCTTATCCAGATCTGCTAAGACGGATCGTCAATGAGGGGCACGAGATCGGAAATCATTCGTTCACCCATCCGAATCTCAGCGAGGTCCCCAACCAGGTCACCGAACTTGAATTAAACACTACTCAGCGTCTAATCGAATCCGTTACCGGACGCTCGACCCGGCTCTTCCGCGCGCCGTATTTCGGAGATGCTGAGCCGAAGACGCCGGACGAGGTCGTTCCGACGGTGGCCGCTCAGAACATGGGTTATATCTCGATCGGTCTGCACATCGATCCTCGCGACTGGTCCGACAAGACAGAAGACGGTCGGCCAAACACAGCCGATGCGATCGTCGCCGAAGTTTTAACGCAGGCAGCCATAAAAACGCCGGAAGAACGCGGGAATATTATCCTACTGCACGACTCAGGCGGCGACCGGTCTGAGACCATCAAGGCCCTGCCGATGCTTATCGACGATCTGCGTGCAAAGGGGTACGAGTTTACGACGCTATCAGATCTCGCCGGCATTACCAGGGACCAGGCGATGCCGCCGGTACTCGAGGATCAGTCGTTCTATGCGAGGTCGGACGCGTACGTATTTTATGCCATCTCGCTCGGCGGATGGCTGATGCGCTGGCTGTTTCTGCTCGGCATCCTGCTGGGCATCGGGCGAATGGTATTTATCGGCATACTTGCGCTCGCCCAATTCATCCGGTCACGACGGCGCGAGCATGCACGCTTCGGCGAAAGCTTTGAGCCGCTCGTTACCGTTGTCGTGCCGGCCTACAACGAGGAAAAGGTGATCTGTCGGACGATCAGCAGCCTGCTCGAATCGGATTATCCCAATCTCGAGATCATCGTGGTCGATGACGGTTCGACCGACGACACATATATCAAGGCGAAAGCGGCATTCGCGGACCAGCCGAATGTCACCATCCACACAAAGCCGAATGGCGGCAAGGCCGAGGCGCTAAATTTCGGCTGGCGGCAATCAAAAGGCGACATAATCATCGCCCTCGATGCGGACACAGTATTCCCGGCCGGGACGGTTTCGGCCCTCGCACACAGATTTGCAGACGAGGGCATCGGCGCCATCGCCGGCAACGCTAAGGTCGGTAATCGAATAAACATCGTTACAAAATGGCAGGCGCTTGAATACGTCACCTCACAGAATTTTGACCGTCGCGCGTTCTCGTCGCTGAACTGCATCACGGTCGTGCCCGGCTCGGTGGGCGCGTGGCGACGGTCGGTGCTTGAACAGACCGGCGGATTCTCGTCCGACACGCTGGCCGAGGACCAGGACCTGACGATCGAGGTCCGCAAGATGGGTTATCGCATAGGCTATGAAGAGAGCGCGATCGGCTACACCGAGGCGCCGGACAGTCTAAGAAATCTTGCGCGTCAGCGATTTCGATGGTCATTCGGTACGCTGCAGTGCATGTGGAAGCACAAGCGGGCGCTGTTGAATCCGCGTTACGGCACACTCGGTTTCATCGCGATGCCGAACGTATGGATATTTCAGGTCTTTTTCCCACTGATCTCGCCGCTGATGGATCTTATGTTCCTGTGGACGCTTGCGCTGGCGCTGATGGGTTATTTGGAACATCAGAAAGAATATGCACACACGCCGACCAACCTCAACGAGGTGCTTTTCTACTACGCGTTGTTTCTTGCCGTTGACTGGGTAGGCGCCTTCATGGCGTTTCTTATGGAAAGGGCCGAGCAGAAAAAGCTGCTCTGGTGGCTGTTCATACAGAGATTCGGCTACCGGCAGGTAATGTACTGGGTGATGGTCAAGTCGGTCTTCACGGCTATTCGCGGCGCTATCGTCGGTTGGGGTAAACTGGAAAGAAAAGCTACCGTGGAAGCACGAATTTAAGTGCGGTTTCAGAGTTTTGCAAAGTTATTTGCCCAGGGATGCCTCATTCTGGTCTGGGCCTCGATCCTCATTGTCGCCTCGCGCTCTCAGACGACGGGCGGGTGTCTGACCGATGCGGAAGCTAAGAAACTGATCGCTTCGCTTGACGTCCCGACCGTACCCAGCAACATCAAGAAGGTCCGGAAAGAATTGCTTCAGATGGTCGAAGCGCAGGCGAAGCTCGACGCCAAGATCAGCTCAGACGTTCAGAAGAATCAAGGACTTATACCCGAATCCGCCCAGACGGGCGAGCGCAATCTTATTAGACTCTGCGAGATATTTAAACAGACCGGCTGGCTCACGAAAGACGCGCTTGGCGACGACGCGTTTGTCGCGCTTGTCTCGGTGATCGGGAATAACCGCGCCTTTGAACTCCAGCGGCAGTTGCTTCCGGTTCTCATTGCGGCAGTTAAAAAAGATTTGTTGTCGAAACGCATACTCGCGACGCTTGTTGACGGGATGCGTGTCGCGTCCGGATTGCCGCAGATCTTTGGCACTCAGGCCAGGATCAAGGACGAAGCGATCTATCTTTATCCGCTGCTCAACGACGAGAAAGTCGACGACTGGCGTAGCGCGTATGAGCTGCCGCCGCTCGATGCCCAGATCGCCGCGATGCAAAACCGCTATCTCCGCCCGGTCGTCAAGACACCGCGTCGGTCGTCGCCCTCGGATCAGACGAAAGGCAGCAGTGAAACCACCGTCTTGGGCATCGACGACACCGACTCTGAGACCGTCAAGGTCCAGACAAATATCGTCAGCCTGAACGTTCGCGTCGACAGCCCGGATCCGACGGCAGCGACGCTCGCGCTGACCAAAGACGATTTTTCTGTTCTGGAAAATGGAGTTGAAGAGACCATTTCATCCTTCACGACGATAGATAAGCCGTTCGACCTTGTCCTGCTTCTCGACTTTTCGGGCTCAACCAACGACAAGCGCACTTTGATCAAAAAGGCGGCGCAGCGTTTCGTCGCGTCGGCGAGACCCGATGACAGGATCGCGGTCGTGGCATTCGCAACGCACCCTGAGATCATTTGCGACCTCACAACCGCCAAAAGTGAGCTGAATGACAAAATAGGCAAGATCGACATAAACGGCTCATCACCGATCTGGGAGTCTCTTCAATTCACCTACGAAAACATCCTGAAAAAAGAAAGCTCGGGCCGACGAAGCGCCGTCGTTTTTATGACCGACGCTGAGGACAACTCGCAGAACACGACATTTTCCGATGCGCTTGAGACCGTGCGGCATGGTGACACAACGATATTTCCGGTTTGGGTGAATACCGGCTTCGGCGGCAACGACATCGGTATAAAGAAGTACCGAATGCGTTTGCAGACACCGCTTGAGATGCTCGCCGACGAGACCGGCGGCGCGATCTATAAGGTCAACGATCTAAAAGACCTGAACGGCGTGTACGATCAGGTCATAAACGATCTCGGACGCGTTTACAGTATCGGCTACGAGCCTAAGAACGACGCACACGAC
>DASXPW010000094.1:0-4542 GCA_036493385.1 Pyrinomonadaceae bacterium | reverse complement strand
GATCGGGAGCGATCCAGCCACTTTCGCCGCCGCCTACGTCGTACCAGTTCTGTTCGGTGATGCCGCCGCCGGCGGTGCGGCTGGCGGTACGCACGGTGCTGTTGTCCTGCTGCGCGCCGTAGATGTTGTAGGGAAAGTCGTTGTCCGTGACCACGCGGTAAAACTGAGCGGTTGGCTGGTCCTGTTCGGTCCAGCTCTTGCCGCCGTTGGTCGAGACGTTTGCGCCGCCGTCGTTGCCCTCGATCATTCGGTTGGCGTCATTTGGCGCTATCCAGAGATCGTGGTTGTCGCTATGCGGCTCGCCGACTGGGGTGAATGTGCGCCCGCCGTCGATCGAATGCCAAAAACCGACGTTAAGGACGTATACCGAGTCCGCGTTTTGAGGATCGGCATAAATGCGAAGGTAGTACCAGGGCCGCTGAAGCAGGTTCGGATTGTCGGTGAGTTTGGCCCATGTGTCCCCGCCATCGTCAGAGCGAAACAGGCCGCCTTCCTTTGCCTCAACCATCGCCCAGACGCGTTGCGGATTCACCGGAGAAACTGTGATGGTTACATTGCCGAAAACGCCTGACGGCAGACCTCGGTTGCGTGAGATCTCGGTCCAGTTGTCGCCGCCGTCTGTCGATTTCCATATGCCGCTGCCCGGCCCGCCGCTGTCAAATCGCCAGGGCTGACGACGTACCTGCCAAGTCGTCGCGTAAAGCGTATTCGGATTGCCCGGCTCGAATGTGATCTCGGCCGCGCCGGTGTTCTCGTCCTTGTAAAGAATCTTTTGCCAGGTTTTGCCGCCGTCACGCGAGCGAAAGACGCCGCGCTCGGCATTCGGTCCCCAGATGTGGCCGATGGCTGCAACGTATACCACATTCGGATCTTTTGGATCGATGCGTATCCGCGAGATCTGCTGTGTATCGGCGAGCCCGGTGAACTTCCAGCTTTTGCCGCCGTCGACGGACTTGTAAACGCCGTCACCGCGAGAAACGTTGCCGCGAACCGTTTCTTCGCCCATGCCGACATAGACAGTGTTCGGGTCGGAGTCGGCCACGGCGATCGCACCGACCGAGCCGTATTTGAAATAGCCGTCGGACACGTTCATCCACTCCCCGCCGCCGTCGGTCGATTTCCAAACGCCGCCGCCGGTCGCGCCGAAGTAATAGACATTCGGCTGCGACGGAACGCCCGTAACCGCGCCCACGCGACCGCCGCGAAACGGACCTATCAAGCGGTATTGAAAATTCTTTAGAGGATCGTTCTTCTTGTCTGTCGAAGGCGCCTGCGACCAGGCGGCCGTCGCAGAAAACGAGACGGACGCCGCAATAGAGACCAAGATCAACGCACGAGTGACGCAAAGTTTTAACATTGCTATAAAGATTTCCTGTACTGAATTGATAGAGCCGATGATTTGTCCAATCGAAATTAAATCAATGACGGTCAAAATGCAATCGCTCCCTTCGATCGCTTCCGTCCGCCCTGATTTTGCCGATCTTACACTTCGCCTGAACTACCTCCTTAACTTCTGAGAATTTCAGCATCAATTTGGTTCCCGTTCCGAACCGCGATCAGGATCGCAGAAATAAGCACCGACGTACATATCAAGTGACGAGAATGAAGAGACTGACGAGAAGTTTTAGATTGAAGAGATTGAAGAGAATGAAGAGGTTGAGGAGCCGGCGCGATTCGCCGACCGATCTTACCTGCCCGCTAAGCGGCTCGTTGTGCTAAATTTGTCAAAACAATGGAACCGCTTGCCAGCCGGCTAAGGCCGCGCAATCTCGATGAATTTGTCGGCCAAAAGCAGCTTGTTGGGCCCGGCAAACCGCTGCGGCTTGCGATCGAGCAGGGGCACGTATTTTCATTTCTGCTTTGGGGACCACCCGGAACCGGCAAAACAACGCTTGCGCGCATTTACGCAAACGCCATTCACGGGCGGTTTCACGAGCTGTCGGCAGTTTCTGCCGGCAAAGAGGACATACGAAAGATCCTACGCGAGCCTGACGAGCCTGACCGGCCCCGCGTTTTATTCCTCGATGAGATACATCGCTTTAATAAAGCACAGCAAGATTACCTGCTGCCGTTTGTCGAAAGCGGCGATCTCGTTTTGATCGGCGCGACAACCGAGAACCCAAGCTTTGAAGTGATCCCGGCGCTGCTGTCGCGGATGCGCGTTTTCGTTCTCAATGAGCTTACCGATGAAGACATGGCCGCGATCATCGACCGGAGCGGCTTCGACCTCGACAGTGAAGCAAAAGAATGGCTCGTTTCGATGGCGAACGGCGATGCGCGCCAGGCGATCACGATGCTCGAAAACACCTCGCATCTCTACGACAAGATAACGATCGAGACCCTTAAAGAAACGCTCCAGTCAAAATTTCTGCGTTATGACAAAAAGGGTGAGGAGCACTACAACGTCATCAGCGCTTTCATCAAATCGATGCGGGCCGGCAAGGCCCATGCAGCGCTTTATTACCTCGCGCGAATGGTCGACTCTGGCGAGGACCCGAAATTTATTGCTCGCCGAATGGTGATCTTTGCCTCAGAAGACATCGGCCTCGCGCAGCCGACCGCACTCGTCGTCGCAAATGCCGTCTTTCGCGCCGTCGAAACGATCGGCCTGCCTGAGTGTGTCTTGAATCTCGCCCACGGCGTTGCATATCTTGCCAACGCACCAAAAGACCGCTCGTCTTGCGATGCGATCGGCGAAGCGATGAACGACGTCAAGAAATATGGCAATCTTAGCGTGCCGATGACGATCAGAAACGCGCCGACGCGGCTCATGAAAGATCTTGGGTACGGAAAGGGTTACGAGATGTATCCCGAGGACCAGGACCTGCTGCCCGAAAAATTAAAAGGCAAAAAGTATCTGACAAGGAAGTCGGATTAGATCCTGACTCTAAGGCCACTCGCCGCTTACGTTTCCGACCGAAGGCGGGTAAACTGCCTTTAACCAATGAACGAAATTTAAAAACGGTCACTGGTCAATAAATGAGAGACTTTGTAAAAACAAAATCAACTCACGACGCGATCCTCGATGCGACCGACAAGCTGCTTGCCCGGTATGGCTATAAGAAAATGACTATCGACGATCTCGCGCGCGAGGTCGGCATCGGCAAAGGCACGGTCTATTTATATTTCAAGAGTAAGGAAGAGATCGCCCTCACGCATGTCGATCGCATCATCGAACGACTCAAAGCTCGCCTCTGGGAGATCGCCAAATCGAGAAACTCGGCGCCCAGAAAGCTCAAACAGATGCTGACGGATCGAGTGATGTACCGCTTTGACAGCGTGCAGCATTACTCGTTAAGCATCAACGAGCTGCTTGCACAGCTTCGGCCAAAGCTGATCGAGCGCCGCAAACGATATTTTGGCGAAGAGGCAAGCATACTGGCGGGCGTTTTGGCCGAAGGGAACGCTGCCGGCGACTTTGCCGACAACGCTGAAGACTACGCCGAGATGCTGGTGATCGCGACCAACGCGCTCCTGCCCTACAGCCTCAGCACCTATGAGCTGGGCAGCCGCGACGAGATCTATAAAAAGGTCTCTGACCTCGCGGACCTGCTGTTGACGGGGATAAGAAAAAGGTAAATGCACCGTCAGCGCTTCCAGTAATTTCTGATCTTGAGATCGAGCATCGGAAACGCGCAATATTCGACATTGCGGCCGGATTCGCGCAGCTTTTGCACCATCGGGATAGCGGCGTCGGCGTTGCGTGTGTGAACGATGATCGTCGCCGCCTTTTGAAGATCGGTGCGTTCGTTGAGCCACTCGGCAACTGCGTAACCCGTCCGTTGATAGTCGTCGTGGTCGTTGGTCTCGTAGTGACGTGGAAGGAGATCGTGATCGAGAAAGATGGCGTCAAACGTCGTTTCTTCGAGCACCTGTTTGGCGTCCTCGACCGTTTCGACGATGGTTAGATCGTCGCCGTCGAATCGATTTTCAAACCAGCGATGTCGTCGCTCGTCATCGTCAAGCAGAAACACCGCGATCGGCGTACGCTCCGCAGACAGGTCGGCTAAACCCAGTTTTATCAATAAACTACGAAGCAAGCTCATACCGCGACGATAGGGCGAAACGCTAAGTAAAATATATCACACGGATTTAGACTGGTGATTCGGGCGTTTAGATGTAAGATTTTTTGAAAGTATATTTTCGGGTGTTATAATCGCCGCTAAACATGCCTCGCGAAAAGACAAACTTGCACTCCGTCCCACTCCGAAATGAGAGAGAAAAGAATGGGTCGACTTCGCCTTTGCCCGCCGTTGCGCGATCAAGCGACGGCATTTGTCAGATCTGTCTCGGTACCGGACTCGAGGTCGTCGATGGGAAAGGCGCGCGGCCGTGCGTGTGCCGTTTCAAAGCAAGCCGCATGAGCCTGATGGAGCGAGCGAAGCTGCCAAAGCGATACGAGAATTGCCATTGGAATAACTTTGTTCCCCAAAATTCAACTCAGCAGGCCGCAAAAGAGCTGTGCAATGAACTTGCACGCGAGTTCCCTGCTACCGATCAGGGATTGCTCCTGACCGGGGCTGTCGGCGTCGGCAAAACGCA
>DASXPW010000093.1:0-2136 GCA_036493385.1 Pyrinomonadaceae bacterium | reverse complement strand
GCGTGGCAAATGCTGGATGGGCTGCTGCCCGATAAAGACAATATCATTGTCGAGCTAGGCGTCGGAACTGGTGCCATCACGAAATACGTCCACGAGATATTGCCGGACAACGAGTCATATTTAGGCATCGAGATCGATGCGGGCCTCGTTTCGTCGCTAAAGGTGCGTTACCCCGGGATGAATGTCGTGCAGGGAAATGCTTGCGAGCTTTCGGAAATTCATGCCGGCTCGGGCCTCGGCAAGGCGAGCTATATTCTCTGCTGTCTGCCTTTTGTTACACTGCCCGAGGACGTCGCCGCGAAGGTCCTGCGCGAGATCGAGAGATACATGGCCGAGGGCTGCATGTTCCGCGTTTTTCAATACGCTCACGGATACTACACACCGGCGGCTCTGCGATTTCGCAAATTCATGCGTGATCGATATGGCTACTCAAAACGCAGCAAGCTCGTCGCTAAAAACGTCCCGCCGGCGTATACATTGACTTGGTCGACACTGTAATGTTGGAAAGATGCGACATCGTTGCATTTCTTTCTACCAGCGACACAACGCGCGCTAAAGTATTCTTCGTCGATCCGCTCGGGCTTGAGTTCGAATCCGAAGACCCTTATGCGGTCGTTTTTAGCGCTAACGGGACGACGCTCCGTGTGCAGAAGACCGACAAGGTCGAGCCTCGACAGGGCACGGTCCTCGGCTGGCACGTTTCCGATATCACCGCAGCGGTCGAAGAACTAGCTAAAGCCGGTGTCTGTTTTGAGGTCTATGACGGGTTCGGCCAGGATGAACTCGGGATCATGACGTTTCCGGGAGGTGCTCGCGTTGCGTGGTTCAAGGACCCGGACGGCAATCTTCTCTCACTCGACCAATACTGATAATTTGTATTTCAAGTTTCAAAGGGGACTTAATCGATCCGCTCGATGTGCGGTATAATCGCCGTACCAGCACATCATTTCGCTATTTCAGGAGACAAAGTTTATGTTACGACGCAAGTTATTAGGCGAACTGGCCTTGTACGCGTTTCTGCTCCCAACGCTTTCGTTCGGACAGACATCACCGGTTGGTTCCTCGACAACCGCCGCTGCGGCAAAGGCCGTCTACTCGGCGCCGAAAGAGGTGATCGATAAGATCCGCGATGAGGGAATGAATCATTCGCAGGTGATGCAGACACTCAGTTATTTGACAAACGTGATCGGTCAGCGGCTGACGGGCTCGCCCAGCTTAAGACACGCGAACGAATGGACGCGCGATACGCTGTCGAAATGGGGTCTGCAAAATGCCCATCTGGAGGCTTGGGGGCCCTTCGGACGCGGCTGGGTCTTGAAGAGTTTTTCGGCGCAGGTGTCCGAGCCGTATGATATCCCGCTGATCGCCTATCCTAAGGCTTGGGCTCCAAGTGCTAATCTCGTAAATGCCGACGTCGTGTATCTTGACGCTAAAGACGAGGCCAGCCTCGATAAGTACAAAGGACAGCTCAAAGGGAAGATCGTTCTGGTTTCGGACCCGCGCGAGCTAAAGGCTGACTTTACCGGCCTAGGCAGTCGCGAGACCGACGAGAGTCTTGCAAAACTTGCCGCCGCTCCGGACCCCGCGACCATCCAGCGGCCAGCGGCACCCGGCCAGCCGTCACCCGAAATCCTGGCACGTCGCCAGGCGGCGGCGTTTGCGGCCAGACGGCTCTTGTTTGCCTCCATCGAAGGCGCGGCGATGGTGGTCGACAACAGCCGCGGCGGGGCCGGCGGCACGATCTTTGTGCAGCAGGCGACGGTCGCACAACAGCAGCCGGCGCAGCCCGATCCGAATTTCCGCCGCCTTAGCCCATGGCAAAAGGAAGCTGAATCGATGATCCTGCCGCAGGTGACGCTTTCGTCCGAAAACTATAACCGGCTCGTGAGAATGATTCAGCTTGGAGAAAAGCTCAAAATGACCGTCAACGTAGATGCGCAATATATCGACGGCGACGGAATGGTTAACAACACGATCGCCGAGATTCCTGGCACGGATCCAAAGCTCAAGGACCAGATCGTCATGCTTGGTGGCCACATGGACTCGTGGCACTCGGGTACCGGTGCGACGGACAACGGAGCCGGAGTTGCCGTCGCGATGGAAGCAGTTCGGATTCTGCAGGCGGCCGGCCTGAAA
>DASXPW010000092.1:0-8941 GCA_036493385.1 Pyrinomonadaceae bacterium | reverse complement strand
GCCGTTACTATATACGCCTGGCATCGGATTTGAACTATGGAGCAACTAACGAACTACGACCGAAGATCGAAGAAATCAGTAAGATGCTAACAAGCTATATCGCGAAGATACGTTCTAGCTTCTGATTTCCGACTTTTGACTTCATTACTCGATGTACCCCGAACTTTTCCGAATCGGCAACTTCCCGATCACGACTTACGGCATTTTTCTTGCGGTCGGCATGCTGCTCGCGCTCATCGTTGCCGCGCGACTCGGCCAGCGCGACGGCCTCGCTCGCGAACGGATTTATGACATCGGTCTCTGGACGCTGATCGGCGGCCTCGTCGGGTCAAAGATCCTGATGTTTTTTACCGAGGACAATGTCCAGGTTTTCTCGCTGGATTTTCTCCGCTCGGGCGGCGTGTACTATGGTGGATTTCTCGGTGGCTTTATCGCTCTCGCCTTATTGATCCGCTGGTACAAGCTGCCGTTCTGGAAGGTCGGCGATGCATTTGCGCCGGGCGTCGCTCTAGGACAGGCATTCGGCCGCCAAGGATGCTTTTCCGCGGGCTGCTGCTGGGGCAAGCCGACGAGCCTGCCGTGGGGCGTGCATTTTACCGAGGCAGGGCATGAATACACCGGCGTGCCCATTTACGGGCCCGATGGCCACGACCTTTATCTCCACCCGACGCAGCTATACGAATCGTTCTTTATGCTGCTCGTGTTCGCGTTTCTCTTTTATCTGCAGCGAAAAAAGAAATTCAACGGCCAGGTCTTGATCACGTACGCGATCATTTATTCGATCTTTCGATTCCTGATCGAATTTATTCGCGACGATCCTCGCGGCGATCTTTTTGGCCTGACGACGATGACAGGTCTTTCGACTTCACAGTTGATCAGTTTGATCGTTGCTGTCGGTGCGATCATCTTTCTCGTCATCCGTCTGCGACGACCGCCGCTGATCGAAGCGCCAGCCGAAAGTGAGTGAAGAATCTTCATCACTTGTCCTCCGCCCCGATCCCGGTGATGTTGGTCAACGCCTCGACGCGTTTTTGAGCGAAAAGGTCGACGGCTGGTCGCGGTCGCGCCTGCGGCGGCTGATCGATGACAGCGATGTTCTGGTCAACGGCACGGGATCAAAGGCCTCATATAGGATCAGGGAAAACGACGAAATCGAGGTCGAGCTCACCGAGCCGCCAGTCGCTCGATTCGAACCCGAGAATATCCCGCTTGATATCGTTTACGAGGATGACTCATTGGCAGTCATCAACAAACCAGCAAGGATGGTCGTTCACCCCGGTGCAGGCATAAATTCCGGTACCCTCGCAAACGCGATCGCGTGGCACTTCTTGTCAGAACCCCCTGCGTCAGTGCGGGGTCAGTTCGATGCAAGTGATGCAACCGAACGAACAAACTGGCCGCCCCCTCATGGAGGCAGTTCTGACCGGATCGGCATCGTTCACCGTCTCGACAAAGACACATCCGGACTTATAGTCGTGGCGAAGAATGAAGAAACGCACGAAGCGCTCGCTGAGCAATTCCAAAAGCGCGAGGTCGAAAAATCCTATGTTGCGCTCGTCCATGGCGCAACCCGCGAAAACTCCGGCAAGATCGAGCGACCCATCGCCCGCGACCGCCGCAACAGGCTAAAGATGGCGATCTCGGAAACAGGAAGAAATGCGTTGACGCTGTGGCGGGTCCGGCAACGGTTTGAGAAATTGACCCTGCTTGATGTCGAGATCAAAACCGGCCGCACGCATCAGATCCGCGTCCATTTGGCGTCGATCAATCATCCGGTGGTTGGTGACGCCTTGTATAACGAGGGCCGCGACAATACCACTTCTGATACGTCTGTTCGCCTCGCCATTAAGGATCTGAACCGGTTTTTCCTGCATGCCGAAAAGCTAGGCTTTACGCATCCGAAGAGCGGTGAGAGACTCGAGTTCAGCGCAAATCTTCCAAACGAACTGACATCGTTTTTGAAAGTACTAACGTGAGATGCCGACAAATTCAGGCCGGCTAAAGGCGGGCTCCGAGTGGTCAAAGAGATCGTCGAGCTCTTTTTCGATCGAGCCGTGACCGGGCGGAATAGCTTTTATGATCGGTTCAAACCGGCGGAAATCGTAAAGCCCGGTGTCGAGCAGATGCGAACCTGTGACATTTGATAGCGCGGTCAGCATCGTCTGCCGAACATAGGGAATTTCCTTCTCAAGCGCATTTACAAGCTGCTTAACCCGCGCGCGTTTGAGGTTGGGCTGCGACCCGCAGAGATTGCAGGGAATGATGGGAAACTGCCGCTCTTGGGCGTATGTGGCGACATACTTTTCCTGGCAGTAAGCGAGCGGCCGAATGATCGTGTTGCGGCCGTCATCCGAGCGGAGGATCGGCGGCATCGCCTTGAGCTGGCCGACGTACAAAAGATTGAGCAGAAAGGTATTAATGATGTCGTCGGCATGATGCCCGAGAGCGATCTTCGTCGAGCCTTCTTCGACCGCGACGTTATAAAGGATCCCGCGCCGGAGCCGCGAGCAAAGCGAACAGAAAGTCTGGCCCTCGGGAATGTGTGCTTTAACGATCGAGTATGTGTCTTCCTCGACGATGCGATATTCGACGCCAACGCTTTCGAGGTAATTCGGGAGCACTTCCTCTGGAAAACCCGGCTGCTTTTGATCGAGGTTGACCGCGAAAATATCGAATTTGACCGGCGCCCGACGTCGAATATCGATTAGCAGATCGAGCAGCGTATAGCTGTCTTTTCCGCCCGAAAGACAGACCATTACTCGGTCGCCGGCCTCGATCATCGAGAAATCGGCGATGGCCTTTCCCATCTTCTTGAGCAGTCGGGTCTTGGTTTTGGTCTCTACAAACAAACTATGATTCCGCCTCCGAAATGAATAATTCTGACACACCGCACGGCCACATACAAAGGGAAATATGGCTTGACCCTCCGGTCCGGACGGCAGATAATGCTTGGGTTACACCTGCCTTTTTGGCTCCCAGGAGATCTATATGCCGCATGCGATCCGTGTCTGTCTTTTGATGCTGTTTGTCCTTGCATCGTTTCTAGCCGTTTACCCACAGGACCAGCCAAAGCCGATAACCGCAGAAGTTACCGTCACGGCGACGGATGCGAATTATACCGCTCTTCGCGGCGATTCTTCAGCGTCGGACTCGTTCTCAGGCGACTATGCCGTGGTTTCTGATCTGGTGCTAAAGCGCGATGCCGGAACTTTCATTCTCAAATCGGGCGAGATCTACTTTCTAAAACCCGTGCAGGGAAAAACAGTCGGTGCGGTATTTATCGGCACCGGAGAGTTTCAGATCACGCCGCCAACAGATGTCGAGAAAAAGAGTCTCGCCATCTTTACCGATTCGCCCGAGATGAAGGAGCCGTTTGATGGGCTGACGATGTTTTTTACGGACGCCACCTTTGCCGAGATACAGAACTCACCCAACGCAAAAATGGCCAGAGGCGGTCCACAAGCCGAAAAGGCCCGCTCGATGTATCGCAACAAAGAGGAGCTGCTCAAAAAGACGTTCCACTACAATATCGACTCGCGAACGCTCGCCGACATTTATGCGCCGCAGCGAAAGGGTTTTTTCACCGCATTTATCGATGGCGAGAAGTTTGGAAAACTTGTCTATCAGGTCGACCCGATAGGCATCCCGGAGGTTTACCCGGAACAAGTCGAGCTTTCGAGCTATGGCGAAACGACCCGCGGCATTCTGACCGCATTTCATCTCGCCGACGAATATAAAAAGGGCACGGCGAACTCATGGCAGGATCGCCGCAGCTATGACATTAAGAACCACTCGATGGATGTTACGGTCACGGGCACACGGCTGACCATCAAAGACGAGATCACTCTTGAGATGCGCGAGGCGAACGCTCGGTTCTTACCCTTTGACCTTTACTCAACGCTGCGCGTCCGCGCGGTGACGGATGAAAACGGCAGCGCTCTTGTTTTTGTCCAGGAGAAAAAGGATGAGGACGCCGATTTTGGCGTAATTCTGCCCGATACGAAAGAGGTTGGAAAGCCGTTCAAGATCAAGGTTGAGTACGACGGCATCGACGCGCTCCGTGAGGCCGGCACGGGCAACTTCATTCTTATTCCGCGTTCAACCTGGTATCCGAATAATCCGAGCTCCGCATTTGGTGACCGTTCGACGTTTGATATCGCGTTCCATTATCCGAAAAAATACGTGATGGTCGGCGTGGGGTCGCGGATCGGCGATGAAACGACCGACGGCGACGTTAAAACCGCGAAGTGGTCTAGCGAGGGCGTCGAGTTGGCCGTTGCCGGCTTTAACTACGGGGACTTCAAGGAGAAATCGGTCAAGGATCCCGATACCGGACTTGCTCTTGAGGTCTACGCCAACCGCATCCTGCCCGATGAGATCCGAGGCCTTCAGCAACAGATCGAGCAGGCGCAGTCGGCAGGTGCAGTGATACCCGTGACACTCGGGTCGCTCAACACGGCGAGCATGTCCGATACGGTTCTAACTCAAGCGCAGAACGCAACACGCATCTACAAGGTATTTTACGGAAAGCTCCCCTACAAACGGGTGGCGATGACGCAGCAGCCGGCCGGTTTTTTCGGACAAGCCTGGCCGACGCTGGTTTTTATGCCTTATACGGCGTTTTTCGATGACACGTATCGGGTACAGCTCTTCGGGATCCATGGCGGGACCGACGGCTTTTGGACCGAGGTCGCTCCGCACGAGGTTGCTCACCAGTGGTTCGGGCATGTCGTCGGGTGGACGAGCTATCACGATCAGTGGATGAGCGAGGGCTTTGCCGAGTTTTCAGCCTCGCTGTATGTCCAGTACATAAAAAAGGACACAGCTAAATTCATCGAGTTCTGGGAAGACCGCCGAAAACAGATCATCGAGGCGACACCGGCCACAAAGGGGCGAAAGCCGTTTACGGTCGGCCCTGTGACACAGGGCTATCGGTTAAATTCGGCCAAGACGGGCAGCATCGCGCGTTTTATGATCTACCCGAAAGGCGCATTCATTCTTCATATGATAAGGATGATGATGTATGACAATCGCGGCACGGGCGACGCGCGATTTCAGAAGATGATGCAGGATTTCCTCGCGACTCATTACAACAGCGACATTTCAACCGAGGACTTCAAAAAAGCAGTCGAAGCTCATATTATTCCCGCGATGAACGTCGATAAAAACGGCAAGATGGACTGGTTTTTTGACGAGTGGGTGTACGGCACCGAGATGCCGTCGTACAAGCTAACCTACTCTCTAGCCGGCGGCGAAGGCGGAAAGACGACGCTCAACGCAAAGCTAACACAGAGCGGCGTTTCCAAGAATTTTGCGATGGTCGTGCCGATCTACGCCGACTTTGGCAACGGTTGGGCGCGCCTTGGCTCAGCGACGATGGTCGGAGATTCGTCGATCGATCTGACGAACATACAGCTCCCGTCAATGCCGAAAAAGATCGCCATAGCCGCTCTCGACGACGTTCTAGCCGAGAAGATAGAAAATGTAAAAGAGTAAAAAAGCGCTGGCCAGATCGCGTTTGGTGCTTTATGATAGCTTTTGACGGAAAAATTCGACGTTCGATTCCCCTAACCACAGAGCACGTTCAGTTTGAAATTTTTCGCACTTCCGGCCTCGGTGCTACGTGCCCGTGTCCACAAAATAGAAAATCTAAAAGCGAGGTTTGCATAAGATTATGATCAGAATGGGTAGAAATTCCCGCCAGGAAACAGAAGAAATGGAATATCAAGGCCAGAATCCCAACAACAACACACAGTACGGATATCCTAGCGAGCCGGCGAGGCCCGTCAGTACCGATAGCGAGACGATGGCCCGTGATATCAAAGAGGGCCGTCTAAGCGGCTTTGTCGGACATGGTACGGTGCTCACTGGCGAAACGAATTTTCAGGCGATGCTGCGAGTCGATGGCGTCCTGCAGGGCACCGTTTCATCGGACGCAGGTACGCTTATTGTCGGCAGCAACGGGCAGGTGGATGCCAACGTGGCGGTTGCCTCGGCGACCATTAACGGAACGGTCAATGGCGACATCGTCGCGACCGAAAAATTGCACTTAGGCCGCACGGCCAAGGTCGTCGGCAATGTTCAAACGCCGAGGATCATTATCGAAGAAGGTGCGGTCCTTGAGGGAAGTTGCAGCATGCTGCGGGCCAAAGAGGCGCTTGAAAAACGTGAGACCGAGGCGAAATCGACTTCTTCCTCGAATAATCAATATTCTGGCTACTCGCAAGCGACCTCAGCGACGGGTGAGACCGAAGAGGAATCTGATGACCTTCTGTTATCTACCGATGATGACGAGGAAGAAGCAGCAGAAGCGGCAACGTTGTAACGAAAAGACATTTTTATTCGAAGAGGCGGTCTTACCGGGCCGTCTCTTTTCATTTGTGCCGGCAGGGGAGGCGTCGTATAGTGAGGCTGTTCTAGCAAAACGAAACGGAGGACTCGCAAGCAATGTGGGAAGACTTTAAGGCCTTTATCGCGCGCGGAAACGTGCTTGACCTCGCGATCGCGGTTATTTTGGGCGCCGCGTTCGCAAAGATCATCTCGACATTTACCGACGGAATTATATCGCCGATCATCGGCCTGATCACGGGCGGTATGGATTTCAAGTCGAAATTCATCGACCTTAGCGGCAAGCTTCATTCCGGAGCGAGCGCGGAACAGATCGACGCAGCGGTCAAGGCGGGCGAGCCGTTGCTCAGGTATGGTCAGTTGATAAACGATATCATCAACTTCCTGATCGTTGGCTTCGTAATGTTTCTGATCGCAAAATGGGCGATGGGATTCTTTACGAGGCTGGCAGCTAAAACTCCGCCGCCGCCGACAGAGCAGTTGCTGACCGAGATACGGGACATTTTGGCGGCTAAGTAGCGGTAGCCTAATGTACGCCGGATCCAATTCGATCGGGCTTTTCTTCGTGACCTTTGTGAAATTTTCGTTCTCTTTGTGTTAACGATTTTTTCAACACAAAGCGCACCGAGGTAAGACACGGAGGTCGCTAAATTAGCCGTCAAATCTGATCGTCGCGGTCGGCGTGATGGCACGGTCGAGCTTGACGTCACTTTCGCCGGCATCTGATATCTCATCGACAGGATCGAACATGCTCAGACCAACCTTTTGGCAGTCCGGGCGGCAACTACGGAGAAAGCGGTCGTAATAACCTCGTCCGTACCCGACCCGGTGGCCGCGCCGATCAAAACACACCAACGGCACCAAGACCATGTCGATCTCCGTGGGTTCGACATGGTCGTTATGCGCCGGCTCGCCTATCTGCCAGGGGCTTGGAACCAGCTCGGTATCTTGTCCGTATTTGAGGCTTTCGAGTTCTTCGGTCTCGTGATCTACACGCGGAACTACGGTCTGTATCTTAGGAAATTTACTCCAGACACCCTGAAATATCGGACGTGTATCGACCTCAGCGAATCGCACGATCGGGATAAAGCAATGTAAGACGCCGACGCGGGTCAGATCAAAGTCGCGAAAGAGCCGCGCCGTGATATGCACGCTCGCGGCCTCACGCTCAGGCACCGGCAACATCTGGCGTTTGCCGAGGAAGATCTTTCGGAGCTCGGATTTGGTCATCCAGATCCTATCCCCGTTTTTTATCCGGACGCTTTTTATTGGCTCGACTGACCCTCGGCGAGGGGTCGGGGTTGCGGAAGCTTTGCGGGTCCTGAACCTCATTCGCAGCACGAGCGGCGGCAAGTAGCTTTGATTCGCCGACCGCCTTTCGTGCGGCCTTTGCTTTTTTGTTAGGTCGTTTTCTTACTGATGTCATATTCGTTTCGTCTCGATTATCTAGTCATGGCCACGCACGATCCATCCCCCACCGACAACCTCGTCTCCGTTATAGAATATCGTAGTCTGACCGGGAGTGATCGCCCGCTGCGGATGGTCGAAAACGATCTTTGCATTAGCGTCCGGCAATGGGTGGATCGTCGCCGGACTTGGCTCGTGCCGGTATCGGACTTTCACATTTGCGGAGACTGGCTCGGCCGGCTCATCGAACGCGACCCAGTTGACCCCGCGAGCGACAAACTCGACCGACTCCAGGTCTTCCGCCTCACCGACAATGATCTGATTTTTGGCGCGCTCGATCTGCAAGACATACAGCGGCTTTTCGTGCGCGATACCAAGACCGCGACGCTGTCCGATCGTGTAGCGATGGATGCCGGAATGCTCGCCTACTACTGCACCCGCCGTCGTCACGATCTCGCCGCTTAAAGGCAGTTCTGATGCGCGACCTTCGTGGTCGAGATAGCGGTCGATGAATTCGGAATATTTCCCGTCCGGGACAAAACAGATCTCCTGTGACTCGGGCTTGTTTGCGGTAAAAAGATTTGCGTCGCGCGCGATGTCGCGGACCGATTCCTTATACATTTCGCCAAGCGGAAAATATGCGCGTGAAAGCTGGTCCTGAGTCAGCTCCCAAAGGAAGTAGCTCTGATCTTTAGCGTAATTCCGGCCGCGAAAAAGACGATAGCGATTCGCGGACCCGTCATATTCAACGCGGGCGTAATGACCCGTTGCGACCTTGTCGCAATCAAGCGAGCGAGCCATGCGGTCGAGCGATGCGAATTTTAAGCGCGAGTTACAGGCAACGCACGGAATAGGCGTTTCACCGCTTAAGTAACTCTGAATAAAAGGCTCGACAACTGATTCCTCAAATTCGCGTTCGAGATTCAGAACATAAAATGGGAAACCTAGTGAATCGGCAACGCGACGCGCATCATAAACGTCATCGAGCGAGCAGCAGCGGGATGGCAGCGGATCGCCATTCTCGTCGACCGATATGTTCCGGTTCTGATTCCACAACTGCATCGTAAAGCCGACCAGCTCGTGCCCCTGCTCCTTCAGGAGCGCGGCCGCCGCCGAACTATCGACGCCGCCGCTCATTGCCACCGCTATCTTCATCACTCAAAACGCCCATTCTGACAGGCGAAAG
>DASXPW010000091.1:0-1606 GCA_036493385.1 Pyrinomonadaceae bacterium | reverse complement strand
CGAATTTTTTTGCCGGAACGGAAACGAGCGATTGATCGGCGATCTTTGATTTCTGCCACATCGCCAAAAGCCCGATCGCGAACGCAAGACACGCCTCGATCAGCCATGCGACGAGCCAGTCGCGCTTGTAGACCTGAACGTGCGCGAAATAAGCCGCCACGACAGCCGTCACGCCCATCAGCATTCCGCCGTAACCGGGCACGGCGGTAAAGCTGGTCGAGCGCTCCATAGTCTCGCGGATGAACTGCAGATTTTTGATCGCGTGGTCGCCGAGATGAACCGGCTCATTTGCTTGTTCTTGCTCGGTCTTTACAGCGGAGGTCTTCGCCATAGTGAGATGAGAATATATTAAGTAATCGGCTGTGTCAAGTACTTTGTATCATAAAGCGATATGCCATAGTTAGGGAGCTCTTCGAAATAGGTGATAAGTGATAACTGAAAAGTTATAACGAAAGCAGATACGAGGTTATCGGTTTTTAGTTATTTTTAGGGTTCTAATGCACAGGTTTGAATGCGTAGGCGCAAACAAGCGCGCGCTGGTCTCATGGCACTATTTCTTGCCGCCTTTCGGATTGTTGACGATGTCGCCCAGGTTTTCCTGCGGGGGCGCTTGGGGGTCGGCGACGGAAAATGTGAGACGCTTTCCCTGCATCTGAAACGTCCGGCCGTTCCATTTGTAAAAGCTGCGGGTGAAATTGGTCGGGCAGCAGATCTGTTCAAAATCGTCGGTGATCTTGCTCGTCTCGATGCCGCCGAGCAGGAACCGGTCCTGCCCGTACAGTTCGACAAGGAGGTTGCCGTTCTCGGGACGCAGATCTTTTAATCCGCCATCGGCGCGGTCGCCGGTGCGAAAATACCAGATCAGCTCGGGATGGTCATCTACATAGCTGTAGATGTAAACGATCTGTGGCACGGCCGAGCCGAACGTCTCGATCTTTATGACGACCAGCGCTTCGTCCTGTCCGTCGCCGGTAACGTCGAAATAGCGGGTCGTCACGTAGGTCGCGCCGATGCGCCTTTGAGACTTGGCCTCGGCGGCTTCATCAGGGTCCATGCCGATGTCGGTGTCGGCTCCGACGGGCGCGAGTTTACCGTCCGTCAGCGTCAGGTCTGAGCCGTCCGGATTTTGCCAGCCATGCGGCAGCGGATACGTGTAATTCTTAAAATCGACGTTGCCTATGGGCGAATTTGCTTTCTTGAACCGATCATCAAGGATTTCGGATTGCAGATTGGGATGCGATGGTGACGCGCTTGGAGAGGATTGCGGCGTTGACGACGGTTGGAAAGCGGCTGGAGTTGAAGGATTATTTTCCGCCACCTCGCCTCCGCACCCAACGAAACAAGCCACGCAAACCAACAATACTCCCGCCTTATAAAACTTCATTGACAACTCAAATACTACGCCCGCGTAAGACCCCGATATTTTATCCGATGCGGCGTGTCGGCGTCGTGGCCGAGGCGGCGGCGACGGTCGGCTTCGTACTCGCTGTAATTGCCGTCGAAATATTCGACGTGGCTATCGCCCTCGAACGCCAGAATGTGCGTTGCGATGCGGTCGAGAAACCATCGGTCGTGGCTGATGACGACCGCGCAGCCCGCAAAGTTT
>DASXPW010000090.1:0-8041 GCA_036493385.1 Pyrinomonadaceae bacterium | reverse complement strand
GCCGATAAAGCATCCTCGGCCAACGATCGAATTTTTTATCTCGGCAAAGGTTGAAATACGCGTATGCGCCCAGATCACCGAGTTTTCGATCACCGCGCGCTCCTCAACGTGAACTCCCATACCAAGCACCGAATTTTTTATTTGCGCGTTGGGCTTAACGACACATCCCTCACTGACAACGGATTTGGCGTCGATGGCGGAGCTCGTCGCAATGTCGCTGACGCCATCGCGCCGTATTTCAAGGCCCATGAGCCGCCCGGCCAAAAGATCAAGATTGGCGGCAAGGTAGCTTTCCGGTGTTCCCAGATCACGCCAATACTCTTGCGAAAGCTTGTGCGACCCAAATTTGCGCCGACCGGTTAGCAAGTCGGGGAAAATATGGTACTCAAAGGAGCGATTTTCGTCCGCTGGGATCAGATCGCGGACCGAAGGCTCAAGCACGTAGATACCGGCGTTCACCGCATTCAGCTTCGGCAGTGCAGACAGGTCCGGAGACGGCTTTTCGACAAAGCGTTTGACCCAGCCGTTCTTGTCCGTTTCGACCAGTCCATAGTTAGATGGGTTTTCAACCGCGGCAAGCGTTATCGTCACTTCGGCACCGCTGCTCCGATGTCGTTCGACAAGTTTGGAGAGGTCCACATCCGTCAATATGTCGCCGTTGACGACAAGAGTTGGCCCATTCAATCCGTCGGAAGCAAATCGATACGCTCCCGCGGTCCCAAGAGGACTCGGCTCTGTCAAAAATCTGAGCCTGACTCCATATTCTGATCCGTCGCCCAGGAGCTGTTCGATCTTGTCCGGTTGGTAACTTAACGAAAGCGTAATGTCCTCGATGCCCGCCCTTTTAAGAACGTCGATCTGATAGAGCAGGAAGGCACGATTTACAACTGGTACGATCGGTTTTGGAGTATAGACGGTCAGCGGGCGCAGTCGCGTTCCTTTCCCGCCCGCTAAGATCAATGCGTGCATATTTTTAGGAGCCCCGAAATGAAAAGACTAGGAAAAACCGAAGGGGAATGCAAAAAGAGTCAAATTCTCGCCTCTCCAAATGATAAACATCGTTCAAAATGAATTGACAGTGCAAAACTGTCCGTGTTATGTTTTCTTCTGTACGGGTTTTTGTTTGACAAAGACCTGTACGCACCCTCTTGTTTCACCGGTAATTTCCGACGAGACCTAAGTTGATCAAATAATGCCCGCCGTGGGCCAAAAGATCCAAAGATGACGTTTGACAGGTCAAAGGCGATGCGGAACGCTGAGCGCTTCATTGCCCAGGGCAAAATACGCTCTGCCATCGACGAATATAAGCAGGTCGTTAAGCATGATCCGCGTGACTACGGCACGTTGAACATGCTCGGCGACCTGCATTTCAAGGAATCGAATAAGGACGCGGCCGTCCGCTGCTTCACGCAGGTCGCGGAATACTACGCGCGGCAAGGCTTCTCTCAGAAGGCGATAGCGATCTACAACAAGATCGGCCGGATCAAACCTGACTCACCAGAAGTTTCTGAGAAGCTTGCTGAGCTCTACAAATCAAAAGGTTCGGTCTCGGAGGCCAAATCTCATTACACGACGCTCGCCGAACACTATCTCAAGAAAGGCTACCGCACGGAGGCCTACGCGATCTGGAAACAGATCGGCCTGCTCGACCCAAACAACACCCAGGTTTTTATAACGCTCGCCGAGGCGTATCTCGAAGACAACCAACTTGACGAAGCCGCCGAGGCATATTGTGAGGCTGCCGGTCGATTTAGCCGGGCCGGCGACCATGCGACCTCCGTTGATTCACTCTATAAGGCGCTGACGATCAATGCGTCGAACGTAAATTCTCTCAATAGTTTTGTCCGCGAGCTAACCGAGCTTGGGCGAGCCGATGAGGCGGTCGAAAGGCTCGAAGATATCCTAAAGACAAACCCGCGAAACCGCGAGGTTGCACGTCTCTTGATCGACTGTCACCTTAGCTGCGCACGGCCCGACGACGCCGAAGCCGTGCTTATCAAGCTTGTCGAATGGGAGCCCGCGAACTACGCGAAGTTTCTCGAGCTAGTCTCGATCTATATCGATCGCAGTGAGGCCAGTTCCGCAGGCCGAGCCTTGACCATGTGTTCCGAGCATATGCTGATGGGAGGGCAGAGTGAGGAGCTTGAGGCACGGATCAACTCGATACTCGAACTGGATCCGAATGAACTTGCTTCCTTGCGGTTGCTCGCGCGGTTCTTTAGTTGGAAGCATGACAAAGACGGTCTGCAGGAGACCCTCGTCAAGATGGCGACGGTGGCGCAGTCCGCCGCGTCAGTGGATGATGAACGATACGCTCTCTCACAGTTGACGATCCTCGTGCCGCATCAGACCGAATTCTCAGATCGCCTGGATGAGCTGAACAAATTACACGGTTTTGTTGAAAACCCATTTGATAACCGCATAATCCAGGAGCAGTTTGCCGGTGAAGGCCAGTATCAGCTGGAAACCGACTTTGCGATCGCGGTGGACGATGCGGCGGTCACCGATCAGATAGAAAGGAACGGCCATCTCGACACCGCCGGAACGGTTGACACCGAGATCGCTGATCTCAACGTCGAAAGCGCGGACATCATCGAGGATGAGATCCTGACGCCAAAGTACGAGACGCAGCTTGATAAGGAGCTAGAGAGTATTCGCTTCTACATCGAGAACGAGTATTTCGAACTTGCCGGGCGAACGCTGGAAGAACTGAGGCAGCGATTCGGCAGCCGTCCCGAGTTTTCGGAGATCGAGCTCCGTTTAGGCTCCGCGATGGCCGCACAGACCAACGGTGCCAAACCCCTCGATATTGCCGAGATCCGAAACGAATTCGGTATCGAGGATATCGATCCGGCCTCCGATACCGGCGACTACGACACGCATTACCAAATGGGCATCGCCTATCAGGAAATGGGCCTGACGGAAGAAGCGATCAGGGAGTATCAGGACGCTGCTGCAATGGCGCGGCCGAATGATGGATCGAAACGATTCTTCCAATGTGCAAATCTGCTGGGACACTGCTTTCTGGAGAGCGGTATGGCCAATCTTGCAGCAAAGTGGTATCGCCGGGCTCTCGAAACGAGTGATCTGAACGAGGACGAGAAACAGGGCATTTGGTACGAGCTTGCACGAGCTTACGAAGCAGAAGGCGACGTCGAAAATGCGGGACGTTATTTTGAACAGGTTTATGCCGAGAACGTCGACTATCGCGACGTGGGCGAATGTCTCAGGCGACTTGCCGTTGCGGCCGCGTAAGCGCGGCGTTCATCGTTTGTTTGCCCAAAAATAAAGTTCTATACTCTGACGGTATGGTCGAAAGGCTGACCGTCGTTTTCTTTATTATCCTCTGTCTTCTGCTTGGCTTGAACCTAACGCTGCTGCCGTGGATCAGTGTCGGCGGGATCGGCGACTGGGGCGACAATTACCTGCTTGTTTTTCTTGCTGAGAGATCTGGTCTGCCGGTTCTCCAACACGCCGTAGCTTCGACTTGGATCCGCGGCGCGGTCACCGGTCTTGGACTTGTCAATATCCTTATCGCCTTTTGGGAGATCGCTCACTTTCGGCAAAGTGTACGGATGCTCCAGGGCCAGGGGCCGGAAAAAGTTCGGTGATGCCTAACGCCGTAAAGCCGCTGATCTACTTCATCTCCGACGGTTCGATCGACGATCAAAACTACCACATCAAGTTGGCCCAGCTGTTGCAACTTTTGTCGGAGGCAGTTTCGGCCAATATTCCATTTGCCCAGCTCCGTGAAAAGCAGCTCTCGCCGCGCCGACTGCTCGATCTTGAGCGGCGAGCGGTTTCCGTAACGCGAGGCTCGCGGACAAAGCTGCTGATCAACGATCGGTTTGACGTGGCATTGGCTGCGGGTGCCGATGGGGTTCATTTGACTTCGACGTCGGTGCGGGCTGATGTCATACGCGGTTCGGTTTCTCCCGGTTTTGTGATTGGCGTCTCAACGCACTCCATCGATGAGGTGCGACAAGCGGCCGACACCGGTGCTGATCTCATCGTGTTCGGACCGGTGTTTGATACACCGAGTAAGGGCGTTTCGGTCGGTTTGGAAGCGCTGAGCGACGCAGTTCGAGGCGCCGGCGACGTGCCCGTTCTTGCGCTCGGCGGCATTGATCGGGGCAATTATCACGACGTACTTGCGCGCGGAGCTGCGGGCTTCGCCGCAATACGGTTCTTGAATGACCTGCAAAACCTTGCGAGGCTTCGCGCCGAATTCAACCTGTGAAGAATGGACCGAAAGTTTGTCTCACGGTCGCCGGCCTCGACCCGTCAGGCGGGGCGGGCGTTGTTGCCGATATCCGAACATTTGAAAAATTTGGCTGTCGGTCGGCAGCGGCCATTACGTCCATCACATTCCAAAATTCAGAGCGAGTTTTGGGCTCTGTCCATCTGACCGGTGAGCAGGTCCAATGTCAGCTCGAGCCCGTTTTCAAAGAGCTGGAGGTCGCGGCGATCAAGATCGGCATGCTGCCGACCGCTGAGGTCGTCCGATCGGTGGCAGCAGCCTTGAGATCGAACAACGCCCGAAACATCGTTATCGATACGGTCATGACCGCCTCTTCGGGATCCGAGCTGATCGAACGAGACGCTGCTGATGCGATCGTCAAAGAGCTGTTTCCGCTCGCGACCCTTGTCACGCCCAACCTGCCAGAAGCCGAGCGTTTGACCGGCATCTCGATCATTGACGAAGCTGAGCTTCGCGAGGCTGCCGGGATGATGCAGCGGGCGGGTGGCGTAAACGTGTTGATAAAGGGCGGCCACATGGAAGTTGATTCGGACCGCTCTCGCGATTTCCTGTTCACCGAGAACGCCGTCGAGGTCTTTGAGGCACCCCGCATTAACGGCGTTTCTGTCCGCGGTACTGGATGTATGCTTTCGGCGGCGATCGCGGCTAACCTTGCGCTCGGGCACGATCTTAGCACGGCCGTTGGCATCGCAAAGGATCACGTTCATAGCTTGATCGCAGCCGCCCGGTTATCGGCAACGGACTGACTACGAGGATCGAGATCAAACCAATTATTTTGCCGGTGCGAAGATGGCAGGCGTTTGATACGTGACGCCAAAGATGACGCCCGTCCGCGGGCTGAAGCGGGTCAGACCAAATGCTGCGGCGGCGTCGAACCGCAGACCGGAAGCCTTGACCTGTGTGCCGATGCGGAATTGCCCAACGCTCTCGGTGCCGAGTGGCGCCTCACCGCTGCGAGTGTTCATCCGGCCGTTGACCTCGCTCACGATATTTACCTGGTCGTTGACGCGGACTATGCCGGCGAGGCCATAGAGCAGCACATCGTTTTGCGTAAATCTCTCGAGCGGTGCGGTCATGATGCCGAGGCCGACATTGCCAAAAATATTGACCAGCGGCGACGAATGGCCCGCGTGACGGCCAAACCGTTTCTGGACGATCAACTTCCCGAAGACGTTCGTTTGATTCGTCCCGATGCCCTTGGCCTGATCCGTGCTCGGGACCTGAAAGCCAAGTTTTAATCCGACGGCCGGCCTGAGTGACGTCTCGTTCAGCAACCGAAACTTTGTCGAGATCGTGAAATCGCCAATGTCATTGGTCGAGTTGCCCGTGACGTTCAGCGGTATGGCCGACGGACCGCGCGTGTTGATCGCGAGAAAATTTTGCAGAGTGCCTTCGACCTCAAGCTCGACGTTCGCCGCAAATCCGGTTCGGATCCGCAGATCGCCAACCCGCGTCAGATCGCCGGTCAACCCGGAAAGCGGGAATTTTGCCTTCTGAAAGAAATCGACTCCGGCCCCGATCTCGACGGCACCCGGCGGTGTCGTATCGACGTCATCCGTCATCAGCGGCCGCTGCTGCGCAGACGCGGCGGCGCACGTTGCGACGATGAAAACACAGACTGACAACCACCGAAACATTATGCCAATTCTTGCATTGATCATTTCTTTTGTAAATGTGGCTGCGGGGCCTGTTTCTATTTGGACAACCATTTCAAAAGTTGGCAGAATATCCGAGTATAAACTTCCGACGATCCGTCACCGACAAGTAGTACAAAATGGACCTTCCGAATTCCCAGAAAGAATCCAACGAGCAGACGCCGCTGTGGCTTGTGCCCGGGTCTAAAGATCCGACAGCGTTTCCATGCCTGGCGAAACAATTCGTCAACTACATGTTCTTTCGCATCAACCCGGAATGGCGAAAGCTGAGTGCCGAAACGAAGAGTATCTTTAAGACCGAATTTCATAATATCTACCGCGAGTTTGACGACGATTTTCTCCTCTTCAGTTATTCGCTGGTCGGTTTTGATTCAAAGGCCGATCTGATGTTTTGGCGGGTCGGTACATCACTTGACCTCATCCAGGACATGACCGCCAAACTTTACCGTACAAACCTCGGAAACTATCTCGAAACGGCAGACAATTATCTTTCCGTCACACGGAAAATGATGTTCGTTACCGAAAGCTCCGAAGATCGCTATCACATCAACGCGGGCGAGAAGAAGTATCTATTTCTCTACCCGTGGTCGCAGTCAAAGGAGTGGTATGCCATGCCGGCCGAGGAGCGCGACGCGTTGATCCAGGAAAACTTCATGGTCGGCAAGAAGTTTTCAAACATCAAGATCCACCTCACACACACATTCGGCTTTAGCGAACAGGAATACATCCTCACGTTCGAGACGGACGAGCCGCAGGATTTCCTCGCGATGGCTGAAGAGCTTCGCAGCACGCCGGCCAGCAAATATACGCTCCGCGGCATGCCCGTTTACACCTGCCGCCAGCGGCCATTGATGGAATGTCTCGATGCACTTGGCTAACGCCTTGGTTCAAAGTTTCAAGTTCAAGGTTCAAAGTTGCCAGGCTGGGTTCAGTAACCTTAAACTTTGAACGTTGAACTTTGAATTAACATGACCGTAGCACGCAGGTTCATCATCAGCGGCGAGGTACAGGGCGTCGGATATCGCTATTTTGCCCAGCGGTCGGCAGCCAGGCACCAGGTGCTTGGCTACGTCCGCAATCTCGAGGACGGCCGTGTCGAAGCCCATGCCGAAGGGCCGCCTAACGCCGTCGAAGAATTCAAACACGATCTGGTTGCGGGTCCAAGCTATTCGCGCGTCGAGCATCTGGAAGAGACCGTTCTCGAACCAAGCGGCCGTTATCCGACATTCAGGATCGAACATTAAAACTGGCAACTCGTAACTGACGACTGGAAACTGATACTAAATCATTTGCATGGAAAACTTACGAAAGCTCATTCGCGAAGTGCCCGACTTTCCAAAGGCGGGCATCAACTTTTACGACATCACGACGTTGCTTCAGGACCCGGAAGGCCTGAAGAACACGATCGAGGCCCTCTACGGCCTTGTCGCCGAAGAAAAGGTCGACACTGTGATCGGCGTCGAATCGCGTGGATTTATCTTCGCGACGCCGCTGGCCGTGAGGCTCAATGCCGGTTTTGTGCCGGTCCGCAAGCCTAATAAGCTGCCCGCCGAAAAGGTCTCTGTTTCCTACGATCTCGAATATGGCCAAGACACGCTCGAGATGCATCGTGACGCGGTCGGCGAAGGCCAGCGGGTGCTGATCGTCGATGACCTGCTCGCGACCGGCGGCACGGCCCGCGCCGTCGTCGACCTGGTCGAGGGCCTCGGCGGCAAGGTCGTCGGCCTTCTCTTTGTCGTCGAGCTCAATTTCCTCCACGGCCGTGATAAATTCAATGGCTACCACGTGGAATCACTGATCCGGTACGAATCATAGTCTGCGTACAACGAACGTGACTGGCGGGCGCGCCTCTTGTACTGAGCACCAAAGAGTCGGTCTAAAGAGTGCTCTTCTCCACTGGGCAACGACTTCGCGGAGCCTTCGCGTATTTCGTGGGCGATATTCAAGCCGTTAACCACTAACTGCACGAAATTCTGAAAAAACACGTACAAAGATGCATTGTTGCAGTTAACCCTAGCCGGGCCAATGATTTCCCGCCAGAGGGCATGACGTTGTGCTCAAGTTTGTCCCGGAAGCGTCCCGCCCTTGGCGCGGCAGTGTCCCACTCCTGCCTGAGGCGCACAAC
>DASXPW010000089.1:0-2383 GCA_036493385.1 Pyrinomonadaceae bacterium | reverse complement strand
GAGACTGGAGCGCGTTGGCGGCATCGTCGCGGTCCTTGAACGCGCGGACGTTGGTCGAGCGGACAAAATTTCGCCAATGGTCGGCATAGTCGCGGTAATACATGTCGCGAACCTTTGCGGTGTCCGTCGTTGAGGCGATCGCCTGCTTACCTGTCTCACCCAGAACCCAGTCATCCGAGCTGAGCTCCGTCGCGGCCTTAAGGATCGCGATCTGCATGAGGCCGTTACCCGATTTTGTATATGCGCCCGGCACCTGATAGGTTCCCTCGAGAAGGCTCGGATCATCAGCGCCGCCGCGGGCGAGGATCCCCTCAACCGTCGTCTTGCCGACTTTTTCATCGATCTGTTTCGAGATCTCCGTGACCTGGCGTTTGTAGTATCGGTTCGGAGCCGGGAACGCCTGGAGCTTTGTCCGGACATCGGCCACGAGCTTCTGATTCATCTGGATCCGCGGAAATTCATCACGGTCGACCTGCTTCGCCCAAAATTCAAGTTGCTCCTGGGCTACAAGGTCAAAGCCCGGCGGGAGCTTTGCCTCTGCGACCCAATAATCGCGAAGCGTATTGGCGATATGCGAGGCCTCCGCCTTATCGCGATACTGACCGGTGAGCATCAAGTAGGCCTTTAACAGGTCATAATTTTTTCCAAGCGTCTCTTCATCCTTATCCGTCAGCTTTCCCGGATTTGCGACCGGCTGGCTGGCGGCAAATTTTTGCAGCTCGGCCTCAACCCTGGCGACCGTGGGTTTCTTGAAGCGCTGTTCGATGACGCTTAAATAATTGGGCAAAAGCTGTTCCTTAAAGATCTTGGTGCCGGAATAAAGCCCCATCCGCATGTATATCGGCGGGCCGTTCCGGTCATAATCGTCCAGACGGGAGAGAAGCTCGCGCATGTCCTCGGTCGCATTGATCTCTCGGGTCGCGTCGTCCACGCTCTTGGTCAATACCGGCTTACCGGCGTCGGAGCGTGCAATGGTAATGATACTTTCACCTTTTTGCTTCGCCTCGTCGAGCATCACCTTATTTTCATAAAGCGAGACGCCGGCCATAATCAGCAGTACGAAAACAATGAACCCGAGCAGGAATGTCAATAACCAACCAAGGATCGGGGGCGACTGTCTTTGGGCCTGAAATGTTTTGACGAGGTCGCGGTCGCGCAGTATAACGTCCCGGAAAAGCCGCTCAGTGAAGTATGAATGGCCATTTTTCGCCGCTCCGCCGCCCGACTTGGCCTGCGGGATGGCGGTAAAGTAAAAGCCGCGGAGGAATGGATTTTCGCTGAAAGGGCTCGGCCTGAACAGCGCATTAACAAAGGCGCCCAATTTGCGTCGCGCCGAGCCGAAATGCAGTGGAAAATTGAAGATCCTGAGTTGCCGGACCGGCGGAAACGGCGCCGAGAGCCTTACAAGCCGCCGCTTCATGATCGAGTCGTGCAGGATCTCATATTCGCTGTCGAAGAGCGATTGGGCGTTTTCGCTCTTTTCGATCGGTATCGTTGCACCCCACACCAAGGCCTTGTCTTCCTGCTTCGAGGCGGAGAACGAGTCGCTGAAGCCCTCGATCGAATCGGCATTCGTAAAGATAAGGTAGACCGGGAAGCGAACCTTGAGCCGCTGGAGCGCTTCGTCGAGACGCGTCCGCAGGACCTTGGCCTTTTCCTCGATCTGGTGATCTTCACTAGCAAGTATCTCCTTCGCATTGACGATCAGGAGAAACCCATCGATCGGGCGGTTTGAGCGGTTTTTTCGAAGCGTTTCAAGTAGCGAGGCCCATTCGTCCGCATCGGCACCATCGCTTTGATAGCGGCCGGTCGTGTCGAGGAACACCGCGTCGCTGGTTACTCGCCAATCAACGCTCCGCGTTGGCCGGACAGTGACAAGGTCAGCCTGTCGTTGGCTAGGAAGAGGTTGAAAATGGAGATTCGAGCTTATTACCAATGCGCTCTTGCCCGACGTGGCTGTGCCGGCAACGAGATACCACGGCAGCGAATATGCGGCTTCTTTGCCTACCGCGCCAAGATTCGAACTCTTGAGAAACTGAATGACCTCCTCGGCTCCGCTCGTTAGATCAGCATAGCTTCCGGCACGGGCTGTCAGATTGGCCGGGCCGGCCGTGGCGCCGTTTCCTCCAGGAGCGGCCTGCGCGGATTTCGCGGCCGCCGCCGCTTCTTTCTTCTTATTACTTTTTCTTGTAACAACAAAGCCGATCAGCAAAACGAACGGTAGCGTGAGGAGCACCAGCGCGATGATGACTATCCGTTGGGTCATGCTCGAGGAGCCGGGCATCAGCCACAAGGCAATGCTAACGATGCCGTAAAACGACATGATCCCGCCGAGACCAACCGCGTACTTAAGCTGGCTTACATAAAACGAACTCATAAACGA
>DASXPW010000088.1:0-3698 GCA_036493385.1 Pyrinomonadaceae bacterium | reverse complement strand
GGGGCTCGACCTGCTCGGCGCGCTGCGGCCGCACGCGGCCTGGACGTCCTCGGCGACCCACGCGGTGCTCCCGCTGCTGGCCACGGAGGCGGGGGCGCGTCTGCAGGTCGAGACGGGGATCGCCGGCCACCGCCGGCGCTTCGGGGGCTGGGACGGGGGCTTCTGGCTCCCCGAGTGCGCCTACGAGCCCGGCCTCGAGGAGCTGTTAAAAGAAGCAGCTATCGAATATTTTATCAGCGATACGCACGCTATCCTTTATGGCGACCCGCGGCCGCGATACGGGGTATACGCACCGGTCGTCTGTCCGAACGGCATTGCCGTGTTTGCGCGTGATGTCGAAACGAGTCAGCAGGTCTGGAGCGCGGAGATCGGATATCCGGGCAGCGATGTCTATCGCGAGTTTTATCGAGACATCGGTTGGGACCTACCGCTTGAATACCTCAAGCCCCATCTGCATGCCGACGCCGCACGACGTCATCTGGGTTTGAAGTATCACCGGATAACCGGCCGCGACGTGACGCAGCAGAAGAAGGCGCCGTACATCCCATCGGTCGCCCGCGACAAGGCCGCGGAAAATGCGACCCATTTTATCGGTGAGCGGATCAGGCAGGCACGTGAGCTTCGGGCAAAGTTCGACGGCCGGCCGCCAATGGTCGTCTCGCCGTACGACGCCGAACTGTTTGGCCACTGGTGGTATGAGGGGCCGCAGTTTCTGGACTTCTTTTTCCGCGGGCTTCATTGGGACCAGAGTGAGATCGAGGCGATCACGCCGGGCGATTTTCTTGACTCGGCCGTCCCGATCCAGGTGCAGCAGCCGTCCGCCTCGAGCTGGGGTGAGAGCGGCTATTTTCAGGTCTGGATCAACGAAAAAACATCCTGGATGTACCCGTACCAGCACGACGCGGAAAGACGAATGACGGAGTTCGCAAATAAATATTCTGCTGTTTACGACGGCCATAAAAAGACGCTGTTCGATCAGATGGCCCGTGAGCTTGTGCTTGCTCAATCGTCCGACTGGGCGTTTCAGATATATAAGGGAACGACCGTCGAATATTCGACAAAGCGATTTCTATCGCACATTCAGCGATTCGATCTGCTGGCAAAAATGCTCGATGACGGCGCCGCGAATGATGAGCTTTTTAACGAAATCGCGGCTCGCGACAATATCTTTTCAGAGATCGATTTTCGCGGTTACTGTTCAAAACAGATCGCCGGGTAGTTGAAAACCGTTGCGATCGGGGTTAATATTCGTGTTACTACCAGCAACACACGTTGAGGCACATTATGAACGAAGAATTCTCAGCAAGACTTGCCCAGGCCTTTGATCACGCGAAAATGTCCGACATCGCCCGACGTATCGGCGTGCCGCACGCAACGATCAGGAATTATTTTCACGGCCGCCTGCCCGCGCCCGAGGTCTTGATCAAGATCGCCAGCGAGACCAATGTCTCCCTCAATTGGCTATTGATGGGTGTCGGCGACATCTTTCTGGGTGTGCCGAAACATCTCGATCTCGGCAGCATTCTCGAAATGAAGATCGGCGAGATCGTCGATCGCAGAGTGGCCGGCAAACCGGCGTCGTCGAGGGCCCTCGAAATGGATGACACCGAAGCGGCAGACGATTTCGATGTCATCGATGCGGTGACGAACGTCGACGATCCGCAAAAGATCATGAGCAAGTGGTTTCGGCATGAAGGCCGAAAGTATCCGCAAGATTACGGCGTCGCGTTTTTCTCAGGATGGGAATCGTATACGGACGATGAAAAGGTCGAGGCGATCCGCGACGCAAAAAAGGTGTTAGATCGAACACTGCGAAAGAAACGCAGTTAGAAGCTTTTCAATGCTGTCTTGTGTATGCTACTATGTCTCACTAACAACACATGAGAAACTCCCATGCGTTCCTATCTCGAAAAACTGGCAAAACTGAATATCGGCTGGAACGTGCGTCCGCTCGGTGAGGTGGATTTCTACACCCTCTGCCGCCGTTTTCGGATCACGGTGGTCGAAATGCCGCTTGAGACCAACGGATTTTATTACTGTGTCAAGAGCAAGCATTTCATCGCCGTCAGCAGCCGTTTGCCGGAGATAAGAAAGCTGCTCGTGATGTTTCACGAATTTGCCCATTTTCTGATGCACTCGCCCGACACCAATACAACGGCAAGCTTTCACGGGCTCGGCAAAAAGACCCGAAAGGAACAAGAGGCCGACACGTTTGCGCTATGTGCGTTGATACCGAAGATCTGGCTCGAGGGCCGCGAGATAAGCGAACTCATCGACGATGGCTTTCCGGCGGAGTTGTTGGCAGAACGTGTGCGAATCTACGAGCGGCTAGGGCTGTGACCGGAGCGCGCCGCGATCGTTTAGCAACCTTTCGATTCTTTATGACAGGCGTCGCAACGCCGTTCGTATCGCTGCAACATTTTTCGATCATTTTCCGGCCACACTCGTCTAACGCATCGCATCCGCAGTTTTCCAGGCGGTGAAGAAGCTCCTTCATTGCCAAGATCTGTTCAACCGCCTGATCAAGTTCGGCAAGCTTCTGTCGTGACATAACCTTCCATCGATTACCTGCGGTGGTGTGTCGGCCAAATCCGAAAAACAGATCACGGACCTCTATAAGAGAAAATCCGACCTGCCGGGCTTGGTTTATCACAGCTAGCCGGAAGACGACAGTTTCGTCGTATCGGCGCTGACCGCTCTTTCTACGCGTCGGAGGCAGAATACCCAACCGCTCGTAATAACGTATCGCGGACGGCCGCAGGCCGACGCGTCGCGCGACTTCGGAAATGGTTAACTCTGACATGCGGCGAGTATACCTCAAATTTCGTGCTTGACTTAAAGTCAACTTTAAGTACTAGGCTCGGACTCGCAAGACAAATATTGCTTGCGAGGAGAAAGTATGAAAGTGACGATCATTATTTTGGCGGCCGTGGCCGGGGTTGCCGCGACCTTTTCAATGGTGCGAGGGCTAACATCGCCCCAACCCGACCAGCAGTCGAACAGAGTTGCGTCGACGAGCTCCAACTCGCCCTTTGCATGCGACATCCTGGCTCTAACGCAGGAACAGCGAAAGCGACACTTTGACGAGCTTGGGCCCATGTTGCGATCGATGAAAAAATCGGTGCGTGAGCTGCCGGATGGTTATGAATTTGAATTTCCCGCCGACGCAAACACTTACGCGCTTGTTACCGAATGGAGTATTCAGGAGCGGGCCTGCTGTCCGTTTTTTGATATCGACATTCGTCTTGATCGTGAGGGCGGGCCTATTTGGCTGCGGCTGACCGGCCGTGAAGGGACGAAGCAATTCATCCAATCTGACGCCGCTCCCTGGCTCAACTAGCAGGCAGATGCTTCGAGGCTTTGCGCTGCCTGGGTTTGCCGGCGGCGCAGAGTTGAACGACGCGACTATGGCTTGCTGAACTCCCCTTTTGCCGGTTGAAGTTACTTGCTTGACATGCTGTTGTACCGAAAAGTATATTTTGAAGTTCGATCATAAAGGCAATTTTGTCGGTATTTTGCTCTTTATAGTTCGTCAATCAGGCCACCCTAGCTCAGTTGGTAGAGCATTCGATTCGTAATCGAAAGGTCGTCGGTTCGAATCCGACGGGTGGCTCCATAACTTTTCGATATCCCGTTCGATCCTCAGCTCATTTGATCCTTGGTGCTCCATAAATTTCGGGGGTGACACCCGCAGATCT
>DASXPW010000087.1:0-3583 GCA_036493385.1 Pyrinomonadaceae bacterium | reverse complement strand
GAAATCGCGACGGCGATGTTGCCGATCGCATATTCGACCAGCAGGTCCCAGCCAATGATCCATGCCAGCAGCTCGCCGAATGAAGCATAGGCATATGTGTAGGCCGAGCCGGCGATCGGGATCTTTGAGGCAAACTCCGCGTAGCAGAGGGCCGAAAAGCCACATGCGATCGCCGCAAAAATAAAGAGCAAAATCACGCCCGGGCCGCCCTTGAACGACGCTTGACCCACCATCGCAAAGATGCCGGCGCCGATGATGGCCGCAATTCCCATCATCGTGAGGTCGAACGTTCCAAGCGTCCGGCGAAGCGCGATGACCGTTGGCTCGCCGGGCTGGCCCGGAACGATCTCGGCCTCGGAAAACCCGGAGGCGGCATCCTCCTGGATCTGCGCGATCGATTTTTTGCGGAAAAGTGAGTTGCTCATATGGGTTTGCGGAATTCTGAACGAAAAAGGGCGATAAGTCTAGTCAGTCTGGAAAGTCTCGGAAGTCTGGAAAGTCTCGGAAGTCTGGAAAGTCTCGGAAGTCTGGAAAGTCTCGGAAGTCCGACTAGCCAAGCTCCTCGTGAAATAAGGAATTGAGAGGATGGTCTCATGACAAGAATCCTTTCGTCCCCTGCTTCCCAGACTGACAAGACTTCCCAGACTGGCTAGACTCTTCCTATGGATTGGAAGATCTTTGGAACTGCTTTCGTCACCCTCTTTCTGGCTGAGCTAGGTGATAAAACACAACTCGCCGTCATCACGATGACCGCCGATACCGAGTCGAGGATGTCGATATTCCTGGGAGCTGCGTCGGCGCTGGTCGTCGTCACGCTGATCGGTGTGCTGGTCGGCGGAGCGCTAAGCACGTGGATTCCGACCGAATGGCTGCAGCGGATCGTCGCGGTCGCATTTATCGCGATCGGCATTCTGATGCTGTTTGGAAAACTTTGACGGGACCTTAGTCGGCTCGCTTACTTTTCAAAAGGTCGGCCCACTTCTGCCTAAATTTTCTTACCTTTGGCTCGACGATCACCATGCAGTAGTGCTGAATCGGATTCCTGCGAAAGTATTCCTGATGATAATCCTCAGCGGGCCAGAACTTCGTGAACCGTCTGACTTCTGTAACGATTGGATTCTCGTAAATGGCTTCGTCGGTGATCTCATGGATCACCTCTTCGGCATCGCGTTTTTGATCTTCACCGTGATAGAAGATCGCGGAACGGTATTGCGTTCCGATATCGCCTCCCTGCCGATTCATGGTCGTCGGGTCGTGAACCGAAAAAAAGACGCGTAGAAGGTCCTTAAACGAGATCACCGCCGGATCGAATTTGATCTCGGCGACCTCGGCATGGGCAGTATAGCCGGAGCAAACCTGTTCGTAGGTTGGGTTCTCAGTATTCCCGCCCGAATATCCGGAGGCGACATCTTCGACACCCTTCAAGTCGTCAAAGACGGCCTCGACGCACCAGAAACATCCGGCGGCAAGAGTTGCGGTTTCAAGTTCCATATCCTATTTTATTCCCCTCATTGTTCGATCTATTCCTCGTCCTCGCGGAGCTTTTCGAGCACCGAAAAATCTTCGAGTGTCGTCACGTCGCCGGAGACCTGACCGCTCGACGCAAGTTCGCGCAAGAGACGCCGCATGATCTTGCCCGAGCGGGTTTTCGGCAGCGCGTCGGTAAAGCGAATGTCGTCGGGCTTTGCTAGCGCACCGATCTCTTTGGCGACATGATCGCGCAATTGTTTCTTAAGGTCCTCGCTGCCCTTTCGGCCGCCCTCGAGCGTGACGAAAGCGGCGATGGCCTGGCCTTTCAGGTCGTCGGGACGCCCGACAACGGCGGCTTCGGCGACGGCTTCGTGCGAGACGAGCGCAGACTCGACCTCGGCCGTTCCGAGACGGTGCCCGCTGACGTTTATGACGTCGTCGACACGACCCATTATCCAATAATAGCCATGTTTGTCGCGCCGGGCGCCGTCGCCCGCGAAATAGACGCCCGGAAACTCCGACCAATAGGCTTTTTTATATCGTTCGTCGTCGCCCCAGAGCGTTCGCAGCATCGACGGCCACGGTTTTTTGATAACCAGATATCCGCCCTCATTGTCGCCGACAGGCTCGCCTTGTTTATTGACGATATCGACTATCACACCGGGTAGCGGCCGTGTTGCCGATCCGGGCACGGTCGGCGTCGCTCCGGGCAAAGGCGAGATCATGATGCCGCCCGTTTCGGTCTGCCACCAGGTATCGATTATCGGACAGCGGCGTTTGCCGATGACCTCGTGATACCAGATCCAGGCCTCGGGGTTGATCGGCTCACCTACGGTGCCTATTAACCGCAAACTCGATAGGTCGTGCTTCAAGGGATATTGCTCGCCCCATTTGATGAAAGCTCTGATCGCCGTCGGCGCCGTGTAAAGAATGTTGATCTTGTGCCGCTCGATCATGTCCCAGAAGCGATCGAAGTCGGGGTAGTTCGGCGCTCCTTCGTACATGAAAACGGTCGCGCCGCAGGTGAGCGGACCGTAAACCACATAACTGTGTCCCGTCACCCAGCCGATATCGGCAGTACACCAAAAGATGTCGTTATCTTTCAGATCAAAGACGAGTTTCGTTGAATATGCGATCTGGGTGAGATATCCACCGGTCGTGTGAAGAATGCCTTTTGGCTTACCGGTCGTACCCGAGGTGTACAAAATGTAAAGCGGATGTTCGGAATCGAGCTCCTCGGCAGGGCAATCCGCACTTACGGTCTTGGTCAGCTCGTGCCACCAATGGTCGCGGCCCGGTTTCATCGAGATCTTTGAGCCGGTCCGTTGATAGACGATTATGTGTTCGACGCCAGGGCAATCTGCTGCCGCGATGTCAACGGTATCTTTTAGTCTTATTTCCGATCCGCGGCGATAACCGCCGTCGGCCGTGATGATGACTTTGCACTGGCCGTCGATCACTCGGTCGCGAATAGCATCGGCTGAGAATCCCCCGAAAATGACCGTATGTGTCGCCCCGATCCGCGCGCAGGCAAGCATCGCTATAGACAGAGCGGGAACGAGCGGCATATAGAGCGCGACGCGGTCGCCAGTTTGGACGCCGAGGCTCTTGAGAACATTGGCAAAGCGGCAAACTTCCTGATGAAGCTGCAGATACGTGATCGTTTTGATCTCGCCTGGTTCGCCTTCCCAGATGATGGCGGCCTTGTTCTTTCGCCATGTCGTCAAATGGCGGTCGAGACAGTTGTATGCGACATTCAGCTTGCCCCCGACGAACCATTTAGCGAACGGCAGGTTCCACTCGAGCACCTTGTCCCAGCGTTTGAACCAGTGAAGGGCATCAGCCTGTTCCCCCCAAAAACTCTCGGGATCGGCCTCGGCACGCGCATAGAGTTTCTCGTACTGTTCGAAACTGCTGACTTCGGCTTGCGCCGCAAAATCTGCGGGCGGCGGAAAAAGGCGCGACTCATTCAGGATAGTTTCGATCGCGGTAGATTCGGACATATAAAAAAGTATAAATTACAAGAGCCGTAAACTTAAGTCCGCAGCCTTTACGACGATCCAGCGCTTTCGGCGCGAGGCGAACGATGTTTCACGCAAAGCTCGCAAAGGAC
>DASXPW010000086.1:0-9854 GCA_036493385.1 Pyrinomonadaceae bacterium | reverse complement strand
TTAAAGCATTCGTTGGTACCCGGCACTCGTTACAGAGCCTGACAAAAGCTGACATAAGAATTTTGGATATTCATTACGATGACGGAACAGGATGGAGCACCGGATTACCAACTAAACTGGATCCGCAAAATCCTGATCGATACATCCCTGCGGTGCCGTAGTTAGGAGGTGGCTACGATGCGGAAATTTCTTTACGACCCACTTATCTCGCGAAGGCCCTGGATGGCATCTGGTAAATTTCTAAGAACAACGTCCACTTCTTTATCTGTGTTAAATCTGCCTAACGAAAAACGGATCGAGCCCATTGCGTAAGAGTAAGGAATTTCCATCGCCGCAAGCACCGGCGACGCTATGTGATCGACCGCGTTGCAGGCTGAGCCGGTCGAGACACAAACGCCGAGATCGTTTAGCCGCGAAAGGATCATTTCGCCATTCGTTTTTTCAAAGGAAATGTTGCTCGTATTCGGAAGCCTTTTTTCCGGATCAGATGTGCCATTTAGATGCGCGTTCGGGACCTGATCCAGAATGCCCGTCTCGAGGCGGTCTCGAAGGTCACGCACGGTGTCCATCTTTGACAGATCGCCTGCAAACTCCGCCGCCGCGCCGAGTCCCACGATCTGGTGCACGGCTTCAGTCCCTGCGCGTCGGCCTTGTTCCTGCCCGCCACCAGTCAGGAACGACGGGAGTACCAGTCCGTCGCGAATATAAAGCGCACCGATGCCTTTCGGTCCGTGAAACTTATGGGCCGATATCGAAAGGAGATCGATCTGAGTTTCGCTTACCTTCAACGGCACTTTGCCCGCGGCATTGACGCCGTCGACATGAAACAGCGCGTCCGAGTTTTCTTTAACGATCTCGGCGATCTCTTTTACCGGAAAGAGTACTCCGGTCTCATTGTTTGCGAGCATTATGGAAACGATCGCGGTATCGGCCGTGATTGAGCCGCGTAATTGATCGAGGTCGAGCTGGCCTTCGCGGTCAACATCTAGCAAGGTCACCTGAAACCCGCTGGATTCAAGCTGCTCGACCAGTTTTCTGACGGCCTCGTGCTCGACTTTTGTCGTAACAATATGATCTTTGTCGCTTCTCGCCTGCAGACCGCCGAGAATGGCCCAATTGTCGCTCTCAGTTCCGCACGAAGTGAAGACGATCTCATCAGGCGAACTCCCCCCTAACAGGGCGGCAACCTGCGTTCTCGCTTTGTCGACCGCATTTCGCGTTTGCGTACCCATAAAATGGGCCGATGAGGGATTTCCGTACGAGGCAGAAAGGTACGGCAGCATCGCATCCAAAACTGCTGGCGCGACCTGGGTCGTCGCATTATTGTCGAGATAGATCATTAGCGTCGGCGTTTCGCGACCAATTTACCATTTGCGTTTGCGCGATTACAATTGGTCATACTGTGAGTGCGATCCTTACCATAACCGAACCCAGCGGTCACATCCGCGAATTCGGCCTCGAAGATGGCCATACCTATACCGTCGGCCGCGCCAAGGACAACGATATTGTCCTAAATGACCCGCGCGTCTCGCGTAAACACGCCCACATCAAGGCCGAAAATGGCAGCTACATGCTGATCGACGGATATTACGAGAATGGAAGCCTTATCCGCAGCGTCAATCACATCTTTGTCAATGGCGGCCCCGTAATCGAAAAAGTGCTCGAGGCGAGCGACAACGTCAAGATCGGCGAGACGGAGATCGGGTTTCGCAAGATCGTCCCTTTTTCCGAGCAACAGCGTGAGTATATCGCCGACATGCCGTCGAATGTCGCTTCGGTGCACATCGACGTCTCATCCCTCGACTTTGGAAGGCCGGGAGCCGTTGACGTCAAGGTTGCTCCCATTATCGCTGAGCCGCCGGTCTCGCGGCCCGAAACACCTCCGCAGGCGGTGCCTAAACCCGCTGTCGCAAAAACTGAAGAACCAGCGCCGCCTATCGAACAGCCAAAGTCGATGCGCCCCATTGCGCAGCCTGTACCTTCCGCACTGGAACCGATCTCATCGACCGAAGAGGAACCGGCACCGGTCAAATACGATGACGCACCGCTCGGGCACACTCAATTGCAAATGTCGGCCAACGAGATCATCGGCCGACCGTCACACAGCTCAGCCGAATCACCTGTCGCGACACCCGATGAGATCAAAAACCTTCGCCGCAAGGCAAAGATGCTTGAGCTTGTTTACGAGATGAGCCGCACGCTTGGTACTGTGTTTGACCTTAAGGAAATATTTGAAAAGGCGACCGATCTCATCTTTCGAGGGACGCCCGCCGATCGTGTGGTCGCTTTGCTGGCGGATGAGGCGTCCGCGCAAAATCGTGAGTTCGATATGTCACAGATCGCGGCCCGGGCGCGCAGCCAGACCCTCGAGCAACTTTCGGAAAGACTGACCGTCAGCCGGACGATCACGCAGAAGGTGATGCGCGAGCGCGTTGCAATACTATCGCAGGACGCGCGAACCGACGAGCAGTTTGGCGGCGCAGAGTCAATAGTCTCCCAGGGCGTACGCTCGACTATCTGCGCCCCGCTGATCACGGAGTCAAATGTTCACGGAGTCGTGTATGCCGATCGGCTCGACCCGTTTGCGGCCTTTACGCCCGACGATCTTGAACTCATTAGCGCGGTCGCGGCCCAGGCGGCGGTCATCGTCGAGACCGTCCGTGCTCATACGCGCCTTGCCCGCGAAGAGGTTGCCCGCGCAAACTATAGCCGCTTCATGCCCGAATATGTTGTCAAGCAACTTCTCGACAATCCCGACTCGTTCCGGCTTGGCGGGGCAAACCAAACGATAACCGTTTTGTTTGCCGACATTCGCGGATTTACTTCTCTTGCGGAACGCGAAAATCCTGAGCGCGTGGTCAAGCTTCTAAATCGATACTTCTCCGCTATGACCGAGATCATCTTCGCTCACGGCGGAACGCTTGATAAATATATCGGCGATGGCTTGATGGCTCTTTTCGGCGCTCCCAATGCGACGCCGAATGACGCACTCAACGCGGTCAAAGCGGCGGTCGCTATGCAGCGCCGGATAATGGCGCTCAACGGTGATCTGGTGGCCGAACAACTCTCACCGGTCACAGTTGGCGTCGGTCTCCACACCGGCGTCGCAACTGTCGGTTACATAGGCTCCGACAAACGGTCTGAATACACGGCGATAGGCGACACGGTCAACCTCGCTGCAAGGCTTGAATCGAATGCCCGCGGCGGCCAGATACTGATCAGCGAAGCCACAGCCGAGGCCATAAATGGTGCATTTCCACTACTTGCACACGAGCCTTTGACGGTAAAGAACCGCGTTCAACCGGTTAACTTGTTTGAGGTAGATCTCGCTTGATTTTTTGGTGACATCTTGCGGCAAGCGCCCGTATAATAGTCCATCGGCATCCACTCCACAGTTATATGTTAAAGATCTCTTCGTTGAAGAAATTGGTCACCGATTCGATGGCTATCGATCTCGGTACCGCAAACACGATCATCGCCGTCAAGGGACGCGGTATCGTTCTTGACGAACCATCGATGGTCGCGATCAATGAGATTAGCGAAGAGATAGTTGCGTTTGGCCAGGAAGCGGCCGATATGATCGGGCGCGAAGGCCGCGATATTACCGTCAAAGCTCCTCTCATCGGCGGCGTCGTTGCCGATTACGAGCGGACGAAAAAGATGCTCGGCCACTTCGTCAAAAAGGCGAAGACCGGCGGCTCGAACATCTCGCTCCAAGCCGTGATGAGCATGGTCTCGGACGTTACCCACGTCGAGCAGCGGGCGATGATCAACGCCGCCGAAGAGGCGGGCATTGGCCGTATTTTCATGATGGAAGAGGGACTTGCTGCGGCCTTTGGTGCCGGTGTTGCAGCCAACGACAAACGTGCGTCGGCGATCGTCGATATCGGCGCGGGCACGACGAATATCGCTATCGTCGCAAAAGGTACCATCGTCCATTCGGCTTCGGAACGTTTCGGCAGTAACGAGATAAACGCCGTGCTCGCGACCCATCTTCGCCGTCATCGCGGGCTACAGGTGGGCGAGGAAACGACCGAGTTGCTCAAGTCGAGCTTTGCGTCTGCCTTTCTCCCCGAGGACATTGCAAAGTCGCTCGAGGTCCGCGGCCGTGATGTGCAGACCGGCAGCCCGGCAGCGGTCGAGATCACAACCGGCGAGGTCTACCCTATCGTTGAAAGCATTGTTCGCCGGATCGCGCAGCTTGTAAAAGATACACTCACCGAGCTTAGACCCGAGGTCGCCGCCGATATTTACGACCGGGGCGTGGTGTTGACCGGCGGAGGCGCGCTTTTGGACGGCATCGATCAGTACATGCGATCGTACGTCCAACTCGCGATGACCGTCGCCGACGAGCCGCGTTACGCAACCGTCAACGGACTGGTCAAAATGTTCGACAACCCAAAACTTCTCGCACGAGTAAACCGCAACGAGCTCGGCATTATGCAGAACGCCGAAGTCCCCTTCGAGGCGTGACGGCTATCTTTTAAATCGTCGAATATATTGAATGACGGCACTGATTTGGGACGAGCTTAGCTTTCGTCCAAAGGCCGGCATCGATTTTTTGCCATTCGTAATAATGCGTGCGTCGTGAGCCGAGTCCGGCGTCCAATCGTCGCTTGTGAGATCGACCGCATCCAGCTCTCTTCCCTTTCGCGTTTGGGCCCGGCCGTCGGTTCCATGACACCGGGCGCAATTTTGAGCGTAAATCGCCGCCCCGCCACGCTGAGCTTTAACCGTTGCCGCGTCAAAGGTGCCGGCCGGTCCGAGCAGCAGCACCACCGCGCCCAATGCCAGAAAAGCTGCAGTCAAAACTATCTTCGTCGTAGGGTTTCGATACATTCTCTGTAATTCTCCTCTCGAATAAAATAAAAATAAGTCCAATTATGCCATGAGAGCCTGAGTTGTTAGCGGCCGTCCTTGCGACTTCGCGTGACATCTGGCATCTAAGAGTTAGAGATGCGTTTCCTTGAGGTCTTTAAGCGGCGATTTTTGCTGATGCATGTCAGCCGAATACCCGTCTGGGCCGACTATCGATGGGTTTTCGTGCTTGCACTCATCGCGCTTGTCTCGGGCGCGAGTCTCGATTCGTCCGAGTCTGGCACCACGGCGAGCTATCTCGCGGGGCTTTTGATCACGATATTGTTCTTCGCGTCGGTGCTGGTCCATGAACTCGCGCATGCCGCTCTGGCCAGGTTTGAAGGCGTAGATGTGCTTGAGATCGTCCTTCATCCGTTTGGCGGTCTCGCCCGCTTAAGACACGAGCCTGAAACGCCGCGGGCCGAGTTTTGTATCGCCGCCGCGGGACCTGCCGCGAGTTTCGCCCTCGCGCTTTTGTTCGTCGGCCTGATGGCCATTGCAAGCGCGGTTGATGCTCTTTTGTTTTCAAAGCTCCTGTTCATGCTCGCAACGTTCAATTTCCTGATCTGTGTATTTAATCTTTTTCCCGGATATCCGCTTGACGGCGGCCGGCTGCTGCGAGCCTATTTATGGCGTTCGGGCCGTGATATCAACGAAGCGACGATCCTAACCGGCCGATGCGGTCAGGTCATCGGCGGGATGTTTGTCCTCGTCGGTTTGTTTCTGGCCGTCTTTCGTGCGGATTTCTTTACCGGTTTCTGGATGATCCTGATCGGGCTATTTTTATACGACGCGGCGGCAAGCATTATCAAAGAGACGCGTAAATTGGCCCGCGTTCGGCTGATGGATGTGATGATGCTGCCGGTTGCCGTCGCGCCGGATGCAAATCTTTTATATTTTGTCGATCATATATTGCCGATAAACCGGCAGGCGGTCTTTCCCGTGGCCAAGGACCATCAGCTTTTCGGCATGCTTCTGTTAGAGGACCTGAAAGCCGTCCCGCGCGAGCGCTGGCATCAGACGCTTGTCCAGAACGTGATGCGGGCCGTCACTCGCGAGCAATTTATTGATATGACCGCATCGGTTTCTGACGCCCGGGCCCAAATGCGTGAGAACGGCATCGGTGCCGTCGGCGTATTGGACAATGACGGTCAGCTAGTGGGATTTTTGGGTGGCGGAGTAATTAGAAGGCAGACTGCGCGATAAAATCGTGGGATAATAGAAGTTTCTCCCGGCGTTTTCCAGTGAATATCACCGACTACATTTCGATCAGCACGTTTCGCAACGTCATTGATATGGCGCTCGTATTTGTGATCGTTTATGTGCTGCTTAAGCTGCTTCGGGGCACGCGCGCAGTGCCGACCGTGGTGGGATTGATCCTGATCGGTGTTCTCTACTGGGTCGCGTCGACGCAGGAGCTGGTCACGCTGGAATTCGTCCTTCGCTACGCCGTTGTTTATGTCGGATTTGCGATCATCGTTCTGTTTCAGTCCGAGATCCGTCAGGCTCTGATGTACTTTGCAAATCGGCTGCGGTTTCCGATCCTCAAACGCCAGCGCGGACAATTTGGCGGCAGCATCTTTGATGAGATCGTTCTCGCCGTGACAACGCTCGCTTCCGAAAAGACCGGTGCCCTGATCGTCATCGAGCGAAATGTCGGATTGAGAAATTTTATCGATGCCGGCGTTCAGCTCGACGCCACGATCAGCTACGATCTGCTTGTGACGATATTCAATCCATCGACGCCGCTGCACGACGGTGCGGTCGTGCTGCAGAACGAACGGCTTGCCGCCGCGTCCGTCTTTTTACCGCTGACAAAAAATCCGGAAATTTCGCGAGAGCTTGGCACGCGTCATCGCGCGGCGATCGGTATTACCGAAGGCTCGGACGCGATCTCGATCGTCGTGTCGGAAGAAACGGGTCTTGTCACATTTGTCATCGGCGGTCAGGTCATCCGCAATGTCGACCCGGCAACCCTTCGTCGCCTGCTTCTCGAAGCGATGGAAATACCAATCGTCGACACAAAACGCGAGCAGCCTGCCAAGACCATCAAGGAAAGCGAAACGGAGATAACGATCGGGTAAACGTGTATGCAGGAAACTCGATCGACAGCCGCGCGGCCTACACTGTTTGCAAAGCACATCCTGCGCAAGCTCTTTCTCGAAGACTGGCTGCTGAAACTCTCCGCACTCGTCATAACGTTCGCGCTCTGGTTCGGTGTTTCCTACTCGAATAAGAAGGGAACCGCGACAATGCCCGCGCAGCTCAAATTTCGCGTCTCGGACACCTCGGTGTTAACAAACGCGGGCGTGCAGGAAGTGTCTATCCGCGTCTCGGGCGACGATCAAAAGATCGACCAGCTTTTCGGCAGCGACAGGCGGATCACGGCCGACCTGACGGACCTTGAGCCCGGCGACCGCGTCATCCAATTGACGCCTAACAACGTAACGGTCGATCTGCCGATGGGCGTCAAGCTCGAGGACATTCAGCCGAGCCGCATCGCCGTCCGGCTCGAGCAGGTCCAAGTAAAGGATCTGCCCGTTAAGGCCGAAACCGTCGGCCAGCCTGCAAGCGGTTTTGAGATATACAACACGACCGTCACGCCGGCGCGCGTCACCATCCGCGGGCCGGAGAGCTATGTCGCGACGCTCGATTTTGTGCCGACCGGAACTGTCGACGTTACCGGCGCAAAGGACGATATGACCTTTCGTCAGGTGCCCGTCAGCCTGCCCAACACCAACGCCGCCGTATTTAACACCGTCGTCGACGTCGCCGTCCGCATCGGTGAAAAGCGCGTCGAGCGCACGTTGGCCCTCACGACCGCCTCAGGAAAACGCGTCACTGCCGTCCTCTACGGCCCGCGCTCGCTGATGTCAAAGGTCAAACCCATCGACCTCAAGGTAGACATCAGCAAATTGGACACCGGCGAAGAAACGCCTCATCTCACCCTGCCTGACTCACTCCAAGGCTCAGTCGAGATCCGTACTCTCAAGATCGGAAGTTAAGAAATGTAAGACTTGAATTACGCTCTTACGGTTGAACTATTAAAAACACGTCCCAAGCCCATCGGCCTAATTGCCTGCCTTGAGCGTCCGTTACCTTTGCCCGGAAATAAAACTTGTTTCCGAATTGGTCGGTCCTCTGTGATGCTTTGTAATGGAGGTCGATGCTCGCAAGTCCAAGGTCAGATAGCGTATGCAATTCGCCGCTTTCGGAAATGCCGTTATGATTGGTGTCCTGCCATAGTCGAAGTTGCGTGAATACCGCATCTGAGGCAGTGATCGCGCCGTCGCCGTTTCCACCGTTGTCAGGTTCGTCATAAACGGCCAGTGCATTGAACCCATTCTTATGAAGAATAAGAGGCTGCGGAGTGATGTCGCCAAACAGCTCCTGTCCGTTATCGATCACGCCGTTACCGTTTCGATCCAGCACCAGAAAAGCATTTGTCGACCCAGCGGAAGTCCACGAAAGATGCAGCGGATAGTCAGCCGCATAAAGGTCAAAATCAACGCCGTTCTCCACGCTTGTCATCGAAAACCCCGTGCTATCCACATCGATGATTATCGGTGAGCCACCGACCGTTCCATCCGGACAAGAGCATGACGCAGGTTCATACCCCGTAGGGTCCGCACACCGTTCCTGAAATGCGAAACTACGGTCGCACGTACCTCCGTTATTGACAAAACCGGTTGCGCAAGTCCCGTTCGGATAAGGATCTCCCTGGCAATAGCCAATTGGAGGAGTTGGCGTCGGAGTGGGCGTGGGCGTGGGTGTCGGGGTCGGAGTGGGCGTGAAAATATCACAAAAGTGATTGTACTGCGAGAAGGGAACGGCCGCATTACAACTTACTCCTATGTCTGGGTTGCAGGTTACGGAATGAACGCTGTATCCAGTAGTTCCGTCACCGTAACCCGGAATGTCAAGCGTATCGAGATTATCGGACAGACTGCTGCCCTCACAACTGCAATACTGTACACCTGGATCAAACCCCTGCCAACAACCGACGGTATCGATAGCCTGAGCTTGAGCAACCCCCAATTTCCCATCAGCAGAAAAGAGCCAAGCGGCAGATACGGTAGCTAAAAATAGGGTGGAAATTATCAAGTAGAAAGAGCATCGTTTCATTTCTCCTCCTCTTGACCTTTCTTTTTCGCGTGAATGAATTTGCCGGGCCGACTTGGATCAGGCTGAAGATCGTTTCCTGCGGACCACGCACTCCCGTCCTCGAAGTAGACGACCATGATCCTGTAGTCAACAATCGTCAATTCTGAAAGTTGACGCCTGGAACCTAAAAAAGTCTTTAGCCCGTCAAATTTTTCGGGCGAGAGTTTCACTTCGGCGATTTCATTCGGTGCGAGTATCTCGCGTTTATCGTTCTCTATTTTCTGAGTCGGGACAAGTGGATTGACTCCATACTTTAGGAAATATCCTATAGGTGGCTCGGTGGTTGCAGTTTCAGGAAAGCCCAACGCAATTGAAACATAAACAATCGGTTTACCAGAAACATTCCTAAATCGGATCGTAAAGTCGTTTAACCAATCGTTGTCCCGCGTAAACTTTTCGTCCGAATTGATTTTTTTCCCGTCTGATTCAAACGCCAGAAATTGTAACGGCTCATTATCAAACGAAACTTTCTTAATTATTTTTTCCTTTGAATTGCGAGTCTGCGCATAACTCGTAAATATGTTTTTTGCAACAAAGAATACAGGCACCATTAGCAAGACGAACAGGGGAAGTACAAGCTTCTGCTTCAACGACAACCATGCGCTTGCGTCGGATTTCGATTTCATTGATTCTCCCTTCTGCTCTTTGGAAGAGCGCGAAATTGGTTAACAGAAAGGTTGTTTGGCCTTTGGGGGCTAAACAGCCGTGGAAAAAGCTGCGTAAAGTGACCAACTAACAATAAGATGCTCGGGCTAAGTGTAGATAAATAAGGAAACCTTGTCAACAAAATAAGTATAACTGGTGAACCGCAATTGAAAGACGTAATTATTTAT
>DASXPW010000085.1:0-4162 GCA_036493385.1 Pyrinomonadaceae bacterium | reverse complement strand
AAAGATCCTGGGCAAAGACGGCGTTAAACTATCTCGCCGAACCGTCGCAAAATACCGCGACCAGATGCAGATACCTGGTTCGCGTGAAAGAAAGACCGTTATTTGAAAAACTCTGCTTCGATCGCTGTTGATCGGAGATTTTCAGTGTGTCACTTTTTTCGATGAAGAGAGGGTACGAATGAGATTTGAATACACAGGACGTCACATCGAAGTCACACCCGCACTGCGGTCCCACGTCGAGGACCATTTTAGCCGGATCAGGCATTTGTTTAACGGAAACTCAGCCAAGGCCCACGTCATTATTTCGGTCGAGCGCGGCCACCACCGTTCAGAGATCATTGTAAATTGGCGTCGTGAGGTCTTGACCGCGACGACCACTAAGAACGACATGTACCAGTCGCTCTCTCAGTCGGTCGCCAAGATCGAAAAACAGGCGCTCAAGCTCAAAAACAAGGTCGTTGACAAGACCCACCGAGCGGTCAAGGTCGGTGAGGCGACTTCGCGCGACGGTGAGGTCAAGCCCGCCCCTCCCAGCCGGCGCATCATCAACGCCAGGCGATACGCCGTTAAGCCAATGACCGCGCAGGAAGCAGCGATGCGGCTTGTGGAAGAGGAAAATCAGTTTCTTGTCTTCAGAAATTCGGACGATCAGCGTCTCGGGGTGATCTATAAACGAAAGGACGGCAATTTCGGCTTGATCCAGCCGTGACCAGGACGAATGCCAAGGCCCTCGAAAAATGATCTTAGGTCGCCGCCGCGCCTCGTCATCATTACGGGCTTGAGCGGGTCGGGAATGAGTTCGGCAATGAAGGCCTTTGAGGACCTTCATTACTTCTGCGTCGACAACCTTCCATTAACGATGCTGCAAACCTTTGCCCGTCTGCTTCTTCCGAACGAAGATGAAGTTAACGCGATCGAAAAAGCGGCGCTTGTCATAAATATTCGAGAGCGCCATTTTTTAGCCGATTTTCCCGACGAGCTCGAAAAACTGAAGCGGAAGAAATTAAGTCCGTATGTCGTCTTTTTCGAGGCTTCGGACCCGGCACTGCAGCGGCGCTTTTCCGAGACGCGGCGGCCGCATCCGGCCGATAAGAAACGCGGCCTCGGAACCGCCATTGCATCAGAGCGGAAGGCAATGAAAAAGATCCGTAAGCTCGCGGATCTGATCGTCGACACGTCCGATCATACGGTGCACACGCTCAGGCGACTGATCGTCGAAAAATTTTCCAGCTCCAGCGAGGGCACGCCATTTCGTGTCCAACTGGTTAGCTTTGGTCATAAATACGGCACCCCGCGCGATCTCGATCTGATGTTTGACGTTCGGCACTTACCAAACCCTTTCTTTGAGCCAACTCTCAAAGAACTTGGCGGTGACGATCCGCGCATTGTCAAATTTCTTCGCAGCCATTCGGAGGTCGAAGAAACCGTCGAGCGGTTCCAGGGTCTGCTCGATTACCTGCTGCCTTTTTACAAGAACGAGGGAAAAGCGTATCTCACCGTCGGGATCGGATGCACGGGTGGGCGGCACAGATCAGTAATGGTCGCCAATCGGCTTGCCGAAATGCTGCGCGATAGAGAATTTGAAGTTTCTGTTTCGCACCGAGATATGAATAACTGACACGAGGATATATGAATCGTATTGGAGGAATAGTCGTTTCACACGGACAACTGGCAAATGAGCTGCTTTCTGCGGCCGAGATGGTTGTCGGCCCGCTAGAGCATATTGCCGCCGTCTCGATCGGCTGGCACGATGATGTCGAAGCAGCCAAAGACGAGGTCGCTCGAGCGATCAAACGCGTGGATCAGGGTGCCGGCGTTGTAGTTCTAACGGATATGTTCGGCGGAACACCGACAAATATTTCGGCGATGTTTCTAAAAGAAAACGAGGTTGAGATAGTGACCGGCGTTAATCTGCCAATGATCATCAAGTTTGCGACCGCCGATCGTGAAACGAGTCTCGTCGATCTTGCGAGGGAAGTCGAGGAGCAGGGCAAGCAGTCCATTTATCGCACGAGCGCGCTGCTCGAGCCGCAAAAAATGAGGAAAGATGCTTAGATCCACGATCGTCGTAAGCAATCGCCTTGGGCTTCATGCTCGTGCCGCCGCCAAGCTTGTAAGGCTTGCGTCAACGTTCGAGAGCGATATAACGATCGGACGCGTGGACCTCTGCAGCAGTGCAAACGCGCGGTCGATCCTGAATGTGCTGACACTCGCGGCTGTCGAGGGCACGACTTTGGAAGTCGTTGCAGCCGGATCGGACGAGGCCGCCGCACTTGAAGCGGTGAGTGGTTTATTCAACAGTCGTTTCGATGAGGACTGATTCGTCATTATGGTAAGTCGCGAAGAGACGATCGGGTTGTTGGGCATTCCGCTTGGCTTTGGTGCCGGGCAGATCGGCAGCGAACTCGGTGTGAACGCCATCCGCCATTCAAGAATTGGTGGCCGGACGCTCGTTGAACACATAGCCGATCTTGGATATAAGGTGATCGATCATGGCGACGCCGAGATCGTCCGCCCGACGGAGCGGGCAAAACCCGGCGACAATCCAAAATATTTACCCGAAATGGTCGCGTCTTGCCGGAACATCTTTGCCTCGGTTCAAAAGGTGATCGAGTCGGGTGATCTGCCTGTTATCCTTGGCGGCGAGCACTCGATCGCGCTTGCGACCTATCCTGCTGTTGCGTCAAAGAGCGATGGAGCTTGCGGTCTCATTTGGCTTGATGCACATTCCGATATGAACACACCGCAGACCTCGCCGACAGGCAATATTCACGGTATGCCGCTCGCCACGATCTTCGGTCGCGGAGAGGCAAGCCTTGTTGAGATCGGCGGCCTTGAAACGCGATTAGAACCGCAGTATTTCGCTCATGTCGGTGCCCGCGATCTCGATGTCGGCGAACGGTCTTTGATCTCCGAGCTTGGGCTGCGAGACCACTTTTTTACAATGAGTGATATCGATCGACGCGGATTGCAGGCCTGCATGATAGATGCGCTCGATATCGTCGCACAAGCGCAGGGTGGATTTGCCGTTACGTTTGATATCGACGTGATCGACCCCCGATTCGCGCCCGGCTCGGGCACACTCGTTCGCGGCGGCGCCACATATCGGGAGGCGCACCTCGCCCTGGAAATGATAGCCGAACATGGCGGGATGCGGTCGTTTGAGATCGTGGAGGTCAACCCGATGCTCGACCAGAGCAACATCACGGTGGAGTTGGCCTGTGAGCTGATCTTATCCGCACTGGGAAAAACAATAATTTGATCATTCGGCAAAATTCCTCATTTTCGGTTACATTTGGTTGTTGAAAATATGTAGCATTAAATTGGGCAACCAGGGACCCTAGTGTCGAAATGCCTACCCTACGTAGTAACAAATGATAAGCAGTAATAATGACCTTGAACCGGTCACTCGCTCGCAGGAGACGGCGTTGGGCCAACGGGGCCAACGCGTCCTGATCGTCGAAGATAATCGCGACTCGCGGGACATGGTGCGGACTCTTTTGACAAGCTCCCTCGATGACGTTGACGTGACGGCCGTAGAAACAGCCGCGGAGGCGCTGGTCCTTGATGCGAAATCGCCATTTGACCTTTACGTCCTGGATATCTGGCTGCCCGGAATGGATGGCGTCAGTCTCTGCCGAAGGCTTCGCGAGCGGGGCCGAACACAGCCGATCGTCTTCTTTTCGGCGATGGTAAAGCCGACCGATCGGCATTTCGTCATGGCGGCGGGCGCGAACGAATTCCTGGTCAAACCAAAAGACATCGACCTTTTTTTGCCCACTGTCGAAAAGCTTCTTGACATTGCCCCGAAAGGCGATGCGGCGTAGGCCCTCCCGCTGCGTATTGAAGATATGAAAACTAACGTTGGAGTGATCTTTGGCGGACGGTCAGGCGAACATGATATTTCGGTCCGCTCCGCAAAGAGCGTTGTCGAACAGATCGATCGCGAAAAATATGCGGTCTTTCCGATCGCCATCACCAACGTTGGCCGCTGGCTTAACCCTTCCGAATCGATCGGCTTGCTTCCGGAGGCGATGAGGAGCTTGATCGATGGCGAAGCCGCAGGAGTAACGGGCGATGTCGCGCTGATCGGCGACACGGGCTTTCGCGGCCTAACGGTAATGGACTCGGGTTACGGCCGTTCGTCCGCGAGGCTTGACGT
>DASXPW010000084.1:0-12876 GCA_036493385.1 Pyrinomonadaceae bacterium | reverse complement strand
GGGATCAAGATAAAGGCTAAAACATTTGCGCTGCCGGGCCTCGAGGTCGGTTCTGTCATTGAGTATCGATACAGAGAAGTGATCGACAATGCCGAGGCAAATATGCGCCTCGTCTTTCAGCGCGACATACCCGTCCGAACGATCTCCTATTATGTAAAACCGTTCTCGGGCACGAGGTCCATGCTGTACCAGTCGTTCAATGTCGGAAACACAAAGTTTGAGAAGGATAGCGGCGGCTTTTACCGGGCAACGATGAATAACGTTGCTGCGTTTCGCGAAGAGCCGAATATGCTGCCCGAGGACAACGTCAAATCATGGATGTATATCTATTACGTGGCCGACATGCCAAAGACGGCTGACGAATACTGGAAGAATACAAGCAAAGTCTTCTATGAGGTGTCAAAATCGGCCCTGAAGGTCAACGACGACATAAAACAAGCCTCTGAACAGGCGATCGCGGGCGCAACCACGGATGATGAAAAACTTAAACGCCTATATGACTATGCGCGTTCACAGATAAAGAATATTTCGTACTCGCCGCACGTCAGCGACGAGGACCGTAAAAAGGTAAAGGAGAGTAAAACGCCCGGCGATACGTTGAAGTTTAAAATGGGTAGCACCGGCGATATCGATACGTTGTTCGGGGCGATGGCAAAGGCAGCCGGTTACGACGTGCGGATCGCCCTCTCAGGCGATCGAAGCGAACTGATCTTTGATCCAACGATAGCGAATGTTTCTCTTATGCTTGGCTCGTCGAGCATCGCCGTCAAAGTCGGCAATGACTGGCAACTTTTCAGTCCGGGTGAATACTTCAGTCCATACGGGATGATGCGTTGGATCGAAGAGGGCCAGCAGGCGCTTGTCACCGACCCAAAGGACCTGATCTGGCAAAAGATACCACTCGCTCCTTCTGAAAAATCACGAGCGATACGCACCGGAAAATTCAAGCTGTTAGAGGACGGCACGCTAGTCGGCGAGGGACGCATCGAGTACACCGGACACTGGGGCGAGGCGGAGAAGTTGCGAAACTACGGGGACTCAGACGCTGAAATGGAAAACATTCTCAAGAATCTGATCCGCCAGAAGATCTCCGGCACGGCGGAGGTCGGGAGCTTTACCATCGAGAACGCAAACGATCCGGACAAGCCGTTTACATATACATTCAAGGTCCGAGTGCCGGGTTACGCTTTGAAAACAGGCAAAAGGTTATTCTTTCAGCCGAACGTTTTTGAGCGAAATTCGCATCCGATCTTTACTGCCAGCGACCGCAAGTACGACGTATACATAGATTATCCGTACTCTTATCAGGACAATATCACTATCGAGTTTCCGGACGGATACTCGCTGGAAAACGCTGACGCACCCGCGCCGATCAAGGATGCCCAAGGTATAAGCTCGCATTCGATCACAATGGGCGTTACCGATGGTGGAAAGACCCTGCTCTATAAACGCAATTTCTCGTTCGGCAACGGCGGCTTTATCAGGTTTCCCGTGCAGTCCTATCCCGCGGTCAAGGGATTGTTCGACTCCTTTAACAAAGCGGACGTTCACCAACTGACGCTCAAGCAGGCGACAGTCGCCGCTGCTGCGCCGTCGAATTAACAGGCCGAAATGAGGTCAAAATGAAAGCTAAGTTAGCAATGTTAGTTTGTTTCTGTGCGGGCATTGTGTCGCTCACGGCGGCCAACGCGTGGGCGGACGAGCCGCCAAACTGGCTGGTCGAAGCCGCAAAGCTTCCGACACCGGCCTACGACGTCAGAGATGTGCCCGCCGTTGTGCTGAGAAATGAGGAGGTCGTGTCGGTTGGTGCCGACGGAACAATAATTACCACCGATCGGATCGCCATTCGCGTCCTGACTTGTGAAGGAAGGGATTACGCGTTGGCTCGAGCTGTCTACGAAACCGATAGTGAAAAGGTAACGGATATCAACGCGTGGCTCGTCAGAAAGACCGGACCGATGAAAATCTACGGTAAGAAAGAGACGGTCGACATGATCCTGGCTGACAATGCCCTTTACAACGATGCCCGGAAAAAATTTATCAGCGGCTATGACGACGCCGATGTGGGCGATGTATTCGCATATGAGACCGTCGTCCAAAGCAAGCAGATATTTAGCCAATTTCAATTCGACTTTCAGGAAAATCTGCCCGTTGTCTGGTCAGGCTTTCAGCTTGGTTTACCCGATGGCTGGAAGGCCGACGCCGTGACGCTCAATCGAGCAAAAATCGAGCCTGTCGTCAGCGGCAACTCATACAGTTGGCAGCTTCAGAATCTGCCTCCGATCAAACCAGAATCTCAAAGCCCGGGCCCTGACAGCCTGGCTCCGCGACTGGCCGTCAGTTTTTTCCCACCTGCTGGGTCCAGCTCACAATTTCGAACATTCGCCAACTGGAATGACGTTGCGCGTTGGATGAGCGAGCTCGAAGATCCGCAGGCGACGGTAGACGACGCTCTTGCGGCAAAGGCGCGCGACCTCGCGGCCGGAGCACAAACAGAGCTGGAACGCATCAATGCGATCGGGAGATACGTTCAGAAGATCCAGTACATTTCGATCCAGATAGGCCTCGGCCGCGGCGGTGGGTATGTTCCACATTCGGCGACCGAGGTTTTCGCTAAGTCGTACGGCGACTGCAAGGACAAGGCCAACCTTATGCGGGCGATGTTAAGTGCTCTTAAGATCCAGGCCTACCTTGTCAGCATTACCGCGGACGATCCGAGTTACGTCAGGGCCGAGTGGGCTTCGCCGCACCAGTTCAACCACTGCATCGTCGCGATAAAGATCGGCGATGACACGAAGGCGGATGCCGTCGTTACACATCCGAAGCTCGGCCGCCTGCTTATCTTCGACCCGACCGACCCGTACACGCCGGTCGGCGACCTGCCGGAGCCCGAACAGGGCAGTTTTGCACTGATCGACAATAAAGACACCGATGCTCTTTTAACAATGCCGGTTTCGGCCCCTGAAAAGAATCGTCTCGAACGAAACATCGAAGTTTCGCTTGATCCAGCGGGTGCCATTAGCGGCACGATCGCCGAAAAAAGCACCGGGCCGGCGGCGACGCTGGAGCGGGCCAGACTCCGGGAGCTGTCGAATTCGGCGTACAACGAGTCAATAGAGCGTTGGATCGCGAACGGGGCCGCGGGTGCGAAAGTCACAAAGATCACTCCGACGGATGACCCGAATGCCGGAAACTTTGACCTGAATGTGGAATTCTCGGCAAACAGTTACGCTCAGATCATGCAAGATCACCTGATGGTATTTAAGCCTGCTATCATCAGCCGGCTTGAACGTCTGTCATTTACCGAGGGGAAGCGCATGAGTCCCTATATGATCGACTCAAGCGCATATTCCGAGAGTGTTCGGATCAAGCTCCCGACCGGATTTGACGTTGACGAAGTTCCCGATCGAGTCCATCTCGAATCTCCGTTTGGAAAGTACAACGCAACCTATGAGGTCAGCGGCGGGTATTTGGTGTTCACTCGCGCGCTTCAATTGTCGCGGACGCTCGTGCCCGCGGCGGAGTACGATTCCGTGCGAAATTTCTTTGGCCGAATACGCGCTGCGGAACAGTCGCCTGTTGTGTTGGTCAAGAAATGAAATTGTTTAATTAGCTGCAATGTAGAGGCGACGTATCATGCGTCGCCTTTCTTATTTGTGTCCGTTGGAAAGAAGCTCCAGAAGGGCGACCTCTCCTGGTTCCCATTCGGCCTGCGACATGCGGATATGTCGCTTTTTTCTTGGCTCAAACTCCGCGACGGTTCTTCCCACGAGATAGGCATCGATCACCTTCGGGTGGATATACGAGCTGCGACAGACAGTCGGAGTATTGCCCAGTTGCTCGGCAACGTGTTTGATAGCGAGAACGAGCCGATGCTTTTGCTCCCGCTCGTCGTCTGCCGCTCCTAGTTCAGCAAGCTCCAGCGCGGCAAGCAAGCTCGCTCCCCAAGTACGGAAATCCTTTGATGAAAATTCGGGTCCGGTCGCGGCTTTTAGATAAGCGTTGACCTCGGCGGGCTTGACGGCCCGGAGCGAACCGTCTTCCGCGATGTAATGGAAAAGCTTTCTTGCCGGGCCCAGCTCTTTCAGTTCGTTCATTGCGCGGGCAAGGTCTTTGTCGACCAGGATCTTTCGATGCCTGATGTGACTCTTGCCGACAAACTCAAAAACCAGGCGGCCGCGCCGGTCGATCGTTAGGTGCCTGTTCTGCAGGGTCGTGATGCCAAAGGTCTTGTACCGCCGAACGCTCTTTTCGCTACCGAGGCGAATGTAGAGCGAATTGATCAGCCGCATCATTATCGCCAGCACCTTTTCCTGTGGAAAGCCGTCAAGCAAGAGATGCTCGTTTGTAATGCGTCGAAATTGCGGAAGCAGCGTGCCGAACCGTTCGATCTTTTCGTATTTTTTTCGCTGCTGACGCTCCGTAAATTTTGCGTCGTAGAGATATTGGATGCGCCCCGTGGTGTCGACGCCGACCGCCTGAACGCGACCGCCCGCGTGTGGAGATATCCGGACGAACCGCCAAGCGGGTGGGATGACGAGCGACCTTATCCGTTCGAGCAGGGTCTCGTCGCTGATAAGCCTGCCGGCGTAGTCGAGATACTTAAATCCGCGCGACTTCGAACCTTTCCGCCGCCACCATTTCGCCCGTCTGCCCTTTTCGATCGCCGCTAAAAGCCGCTCTCGATCGATCGCTTTTTCACTGATCATCCAAACCCGCCCCTTATCGTTGATACAAGTATAGCGAATGGACCGATGCTGTAAACAGGCGCAAGAAACTGGTGCTGTAAATCATTGCAAACAAAAGATTTAACGGCGACTGATTTTTGACGATTTGCTGGCTAACAGACAACGCGTTGCATCTATGAAACATCTAAATATCATATTGAACAGGAGTCGATCATGGAAAAAGTTTTACAAAAAAATTTGCATGAACTTAAGAGCAAAAAGGACATTATCTTGTCGCTTTTCAATTCGGGAGTGACCGAGATAGAAACGATCTCAGCGGTGTCCGGAGCAAAGCCAAGCTATGTGGGTTCGGTGCTTCACAAAGAACGACTGGTAGATAATTACTTCGATCTTTACACCTCAACCGGCTATCCGATGAATGTCTATTCGAAGCACTTTCGCGGCAAGCTCGGTTTTCGCAATATTGAGACGGCCGAGCGCGGAGTAAGGACGCTGGAGAATGGATATCAGTACTTTTCGCGAATCCAGGATCGGGCGGGTCAGCACCACACGCTTGAGTTAGGTTTGATGATGCTCGACCGCGCGCGTTGGACGGGCAAATTGGAGGAGGCCGAAATTTACCGTCGGTGGCTTGTTGGAAAATTAAGTGTGCCTCTGGTTGAGGCGCCCAAACCGGCGGTCCTTGCACAAGTCGAAGCCGCTGCAGAGCCACTTGAAGAAGCGGCCGAAGAGGAAGAGTGGCGAAAGGCGGCGTAAATTAGAAATCGAAAATGAAAAGGGCAGGTCCAAACGGGCCTGCCCATTTTCGTTCAACCGACCATAACATTACTTTGGCGCTCCCGCAGGCTCAGCGGCCGCTGCCATCGCGTTTCCTTCGGTATCGAGATAGCTAATAGGCAGACCAAGCTGCTTCAGGCCCGGCTCGATGACCTTTCGGTCGCCGACGATCACGATCGCCATCTTCGATGGGTCGAGATACTTGTTGGCGACACGATTCACATCCTCGACCGTTACCGCGTTGATCTTCGATATGTAATCGTTAAAGTACGTGTCCGGCAGTTGGTACGTGACGAGTGTCCCAAGCTGGTTCGAGATACCGCCGGTCGTTTCAAATACGCTCGGAAAGCGACGAATGAACGCCTGCTTGTTCACTTCGAGCTCCTGCGGCGTTACCGGGCGGCTTCCGCGAATGCCGTTCAGCTCCTTCAGGAATTCCTGAACGGCCTCGGTCGTCGAGATCGTCTGTATCTCACCGGAGGCTGAAAACGGACCTGCACCGCGGCGATAGTTGAAGCGACTATATGCACCGTAGGTGTAACCCTTATCTTCGCGGAGGTTCATAAACAGCCGAGCCGTTCCGCCGCCGCCGAGGATCGAGTTCATTACCTGCACCGCGTAGTAATCGGGATTGCTGCGGTCGATGCCGACCTGGCCGATCGTTACGGACGACTGTGCCGACCCGGGTTTGTCCACGATATAGATACCGGGCCTGGCCATCATCTTCTGCTCGGCAAGCGTAGAAGGCGAGACGCCACCCTGCTTCCAATCGCCAAACGCCTGTTCGAGCTTTGGTTTGATCGATGCCATGGTGACATCGCCGACGACGATGAGCGTCGAGTTGTTCGGACGATAGTAGTCATCGTAGAATTTCGCGAGTTCATCACGCGTGATGCCCTGGACGCTCTTTTCATCGCCCGTTAACTGGCGGCCATACGCCTGATCGCCGTACAGAACCTTGTCGTAAACGACGCCCGCAACCGCTGTGTTGCTCGCTCGACGCTGGCGGAAGCTGCCCATCAGACGGCCTCTCAACTGGGTGAATTCGGTGTTCGGAAACGCCGGGTTCTTTACCTCGTCGGAGAAGTAATCGAGCGCCTTATCGAGATTCTTGGTGATCGATCGCATCGAAACACCGCTCGAATCCCACGACGAACCCGGGCTGACATTTGCCCCGATCGCCTGAAGGCCGTTTGCGATATCGAGCGCCGAACGCGTCTTTGTGCCCTGGCTGAGCATCGCCGCAGTCAACGAAGCGATGCCGGAACGGTCACTCGGATCGAGCGAGCCTCCGGCGTTTATCACTAGGTCCATAGACACGATCGGCAGCCGATTTTTCCTGACGACCCAAACATTAAGGCCATTCGAAAGTTTTGCCTTCTCAATAGCAGGAAGCGTGAACTGAGGATTCGGACCGCCCTTTGGCAGCATCGCATCCTGTTTTGCGATCAACTCCTCGTTCTTCTTCTTCGTTTCGGTGGAAGCCGGTTTGTCGGCCTTTGCCGGCGGTGCCGGCGTTTTCGACGGGACGAAATTCAGGACGAGATGATTTGCGACGAGGTACTGGTTCGCTACTCGCTTGACGTCATCAGGCGTTACCTTGACATAGCGGTCGAGGTCCGCCTGAAAGAAGTTCGGTTTGTTGAGATATGCGGCGTAGCTCGCAAGGCGGCTCGCGCGCCCAAGGTCGGTCTCGAGCGAAAAGATCGCTTGCGACTCACGCCCGTTCACGGCGCGGCTGATCTCGTCGGCGGTCGGGCCGTCCTTTTTGATCCGCTCGATCTGCGAATTAATTTCCTTTTCGATATCGTCGAGCGATTTGCCCGGTCGGGCGATAGCGACTATCTGATATAGACCGGCGATCTCGCTCGTGCTGTCACCGGCAAAGACCTGCTGGGCCAGAGGGGTTTGTCCAAAGACGAGGCTGCTCTGCAGACGCGAACCGCGGCCGCCCGTCAAAATGTTCGACAGGACGTCGAGTGCCGGCTCATCCGGCGAATACTGACGGACGCCTTCCCAAACCAAGTCAACGCGGGGCAGAGTTGCGAACGGATCTTCGTATTGCTTGCGAACGACGGCCGAAAGCTGCGGTTGCGCAACATCGGGACGGTTTATCGCCGCGCCGGCCTTGATCGGACCGAAATATTTTTCGACCCACGACTGGGCCTGCTTTTCGTCAAAATCGCCCGAGAGAACCAGGACCGCATTGTTCGGGACGTAATACTGACGGAAAAACGATTTCACATCGTCGATCGATGCCGCCGAGAGGTCGGCCATCGAACCGATCACCGAGTGATGGTAAGGATGATTTTCCGGATACATCACCTCGATCGTACGCTCGTCGGCCTGTCCATACGGGACATTGTCCACTCGGAACCGGCGCTCGTTTTTGACGACGTCACGCTGGTTGTCGAGCTTTGCCTGGTCCATTGCCGCGAGCAGATTGCCCATGCGGTCGGCTTCCATATAGAGCGTCCGCTCGAGAAAATTTGACGGGATGGCTTCGTAGTACCAGGTGCGGTCCTCATTGGTCGTACCATTGACGTTACCGCCGAGCTCATCGACCGCTCGCCAGCCGTCGACATAGTTTTCCGAGCCCTGGAACATCATGTGTTCGAACAAGTGCGCAAAGCCGGTGCGTCCGGGAGCCTCGTTCTTCGAACCGACGTGGTAAAACACACCGACCGCGACGATCGGCGTGGAATGGTCCTGGTGAAGCAGGACGGTCAGCCCGTTCTTCAATTTATATTCTTTGACTGGTATCGGCGGCAAACGGTCGCCGGTCTGGGCCATCGACGCTGCTGCAAGCGAAACAATGACCAGAAGAACAGCGAAATATTTATGCATTCGCATGATAAAGCTCCTTCAATTATCGATTTTTGATGAAAGCAGAATATGACTACCAGCCGCCCGATTGCAAGTGTCGAATCGTGAGTGTGAAAGTCGTCAATTCGATATTTACTACGCGAAAGTGGATGTTTATGTTTCGCGTTTGGCCAAAGAAGCGACTTTTTCCTGTTTCGAAACCACCACGCCGCCGGGTTTTTCGATAGTGATCGCGAACATTTTTGGATCTCTGACCTTAAGTTTGGCATTGATCGGGACCGTGACCGTTCCATCGGCCGCAACGTCGAATACACCGCCGTCAACCGGCGTTTTCGCGTCCTGATTTTCGTCAAAGATCCACAATTGATATTGCTCTCTACTTGGGTCGTTCTTCGGCAGGCCGGTCACATGCATATATCCGGCTTGCTTGGCATCACTCCAAACAATGTCGCCGGTCGGCTTTATATCTTTGACGTTTCCAGCGCCGATATCAGCCCTTGCGAGATCGGTCGCCGAAGAAAGCAGCCGTTGACGCATCTGCTCCGGACCCGGAGTCTCAGCCGGCGTCGGCGTTGCGAGCGGTCCGGCGATCTCGGCCGGCGGCACAGCTCTTGTCAGCCATAGATTGAGCACCAAGGCGAGAACGGCAGCAGCGGCCGTAGCCCAACCAAGCCAGCCAAACAGACCGAGGCCCGAACGAGCAGGTTCGGTCGTCTCGATCGGCGTCGGTACGGCCGGCTGCGCGGCAAAGAAGTCGTTCGCGTCCGCAACGAGCCGAGCGCGAAGATTTGCCGGCATCTCATCGATCGCGCCAAGCTCAACTAAATTTATTGCCGCAGCCGCTCGGTCAAAGCTAAGATCGTCGCTCCCGCCGAGTTCGTCGAGCTGCCTCTGCTCCTCGGCGGTCAAACCGTAAACGGCACGCTTTTCAAGAAGGTCGATAAGCAGGTCGTCCGATTGCTGACTCATACTTTTACCTCCTTTGTTGATCCGGCCAGACCCAGGATTTCCCTTGCCCGCAGGATGCCGCGCCGGGCGTGTGTTTTCACCGTCCCGAGCGGAATGCCGGTCGCCTCGGCTATCTCCTGATGCGACAGTCCCTGAACTATCGAGAGCTGCAGGACTTGCTGCTGCTCGGGTTTCAATTGACGAAGCGCCTCAGCAGCCTGTTCCGCTTCGACCGACATTTGCATCTTACGGTCGCCACGAGACTCTGGCTCGGCGATCACATCTTCGAACGAATCGGCAGAGATCCGGCGATTCGAACGACGAATGCGGTCAATGACCCGGCGGCGGGCGATCATCGCAATAAAGGTTGTCTCGGATGCTTGCCGCTCGTCATAGCGTGCCGCGTTTTTCCAGACGTCGATGAATATCTCCTGGACCGCATCTTCCGCGTCGGCCTGATCTCTGAGCAGTTTGCGCGCGATCGACCATACCAGACCGCCATATTTGTCGAGGCAGTCGGTGGCGGCATCGCGGTCGCCCTGAGCGATTCGATTTAGGATAGCTTCGGCCAATGCGTTATTTGTCGACGAATGACGAGATAAAGCTACCCTATTCTCGGGTGGCTGGCAAACGATTTCCAATGTGCGATGGGCGGCCCACACAATATGTTATTCGCTGAAGAAACCGAGATGGTTTTAAACCGTTTCGGGCGTGGCCCGCGCGGCCAGCGAGACGAGAAAGAGGATGAATAAAGTGAAGCTCGTCCCGGCCGATAGCATGCAAAATTGGCAAAATGCATGAATGTATTCAGCCTGAACATAGATCAAATATCCCGAGAACGCAGCCATCAATAGCGTGAGAGCGCCGAACATCGTCCAGGTCATCAAGTTTCCGTAAACCGTAAGCAATGCCAATGCGAATGCGATGAAATAGGCGGTCGCGCCGAAAGCCGCCAGCGGCAGGCCGGCGACCTCGGCGTAAGCACTCGTGAGCACCATCTCGCACCCGCCGGTTATAGTGCATGGCACTGGCTCGGCGGTATAGTAGTGAATGGTCAGGTAGATCGCGTCGATCAAACCAATGATCGACACGACCACGGCAACATATTGGATGATACGTCTCATCGGCCTACTACTTCTTCACCGGAGCGTTTGACGGAGCGCCTGAACCGCCTTCCGGAGCGCTGTTTCCCGCAGCTGCGGGCTGAGACGCCTGAGGCTGCGCCGCCTTTAATTCATCATCGATCAGTCTCTGCAGCGTCGGGACGTTCATATCCGGATAAGCCACGGGCTTGCCATTGATAAAGAGAGTCGGCGTCGAATTGATGTTCAGCGCCTTGCCGCGAGCAATGTCAGCATCGACCCGGCTTTTTGTTGCGAGCCCGGCCATGTCCGTCTCAAACTTATCGACATTGAGCCCGATCTTTTCCGCATAGCCGTTAAACACTTGCTTGTAGTTCGGGTCGGCCGACCAGACCTTCTGGTTCTGATAGAGTAAGGCATGCATCGCCCAGAATTTATCCGAGCCCTGCATTCCGGCTGCTTCGGATGCGACCGCGGCGTCGTACGCTTTATCGTGCATCGGCAGCGGAAAATTTCGAAAGATGAAGTAGATACGCGGGCCGTACAGCGTTTCGATCTGATGCGTCGCCGGATAAGTTGCTCCGCAGGACGGGCACTGGAAATCGGCAAATTCCTCGACCGTAACGGCGGCATTCGGCGGGCCAAGGGCGTTCGGCGGCGTCGAACCGGGCTCGGAAACCTGCGGGACGGGCGTTATTTTTACCGTTGGCTGACTTGCCGTGTTCTTTGGGGCGTTCTTATTGGAGCTTGAACACCACGCAAACAACATCACGCTCGCGACGAGCACAGCACCGATGACTATGAGCGGAATGCCGCCCTTCTGTTTCTGTTTTTTTGTTTCCATCAGAATTTACTTGACCGCCTTTAGCTGCTGCGGTTTTGACTGCTTGCGACTGTGCTCGGTCGTCGCGTTTTTAGCTTTTGTGTAGATGCCTTTCGCATTCAGGCCGTATCCTGCCAGCAAGACCTTTGGGTCGCCGTGCGTGACGATCTCGTCGGCGACGCCCATGCGATGCAATGCGATGTTTTCCAGCGCGTCGTTTGCTTCGAGCAGCTCCATCACGGCCGACCCAAATCCTCCCGCAAGATAAGACTCCTCAACCGTCAGAATTATTCGATGCCGTTCAGCCATCGAAAGGATCGTTTCTGCATCGAGCGGTTTTACGAATCGGGCATTGACGACAGTTGAGCTGATACCGTCTTTTGACAAGCGTTCAGCCGCTTCAATTGCCGGATAGACCATTGAGCCATAAGCAATGATAGCCAGGTCGTCGCCTTCGCGAAGCGTCTCGGCCTTTCCGATCTCAAGCGTTTCCGGTGGCCGGCTGATATCAGCACCGACGCCGTTCCCACGAGGATATCGCAGAGCGGCTGGGCCAGGGTACTCGACGGCCGTCAAGAGCATATCACGCATTTCGGCTTCGTCCTTGGGCGCCATCAGGACGATGTTCGGATAACCGCGAAGATACGCGATATCGAGCAAGCCGTGATGTGTCGGCCCATCGGCGCCCACGATTCCGGCGCGGTCCATCGCGATCGTCACGTCGAGATTTTGCAAACAGACATCGTGGATCACCTGATCGAATGCCCGCTGCAAGAATGTCGAATAGATCGCGGCCACCGGTTTTAATCCTTCGCAGGCCATTCCGGCCGAAAACGTCATTGCATGCTGCTCAGCGATGCCGACGTCGAACGCGCGATCGGGAAATTTTTCGAGTACCTTGTCAAGCCCCGTGCCATCCGGCATTGCGGCCGTCAGAGCAATGATGCGGTCGTCGCGCTCCATTAGCTCGCACATTGTGCGGCCGAAAACCTCGGTATATGTCGGTGGCGAAACTTTGCTCGATTTGTACGGCAATCCCGTTTCAGGATCGAACGGCCCGGTTGCGTGATAGGCGTAATAATTCTTTTCGGGGTTCGGAAAGCCCTTGCCCTTTGTTGTCAGAGCGTGGACGATGACCGGCCCGTCATCGATCCTCTTGGCTGCCTCAAGCGCGCGGACCAGCATCGGCACATTGTGACCGTCGACGTAGCCGATATATTTGAATCCAAGCTCATTGACCAACGCTCCCGGCAGCACGGCAGCCGCTATCGCGTCCTTAAAGGATTTGGCCGCTCGGCGCAGATGTTCTCCGATCCCTGGGACGCTCTCCAGCGCGCCGCCAATTTCTTCTTTGAGGGCGTGGTAGCTCTGCGCTTCTTTTATACGGCCGAGATATCGGCTGAGGGCGCCGACCGCTGGAGCGATCGACATCTCATTGTCATTTAGCAGGACGATGAGACGCGACTTCAGATGTCCGGCCTGGTTCAGCGCTTCCATCGCCATGCCGCCCGCCAGGCTCGAGTCGCCGATCAGCGCGCAGACATGAAAGTCTTCGCCCTTGCGGTCGCGGGCGATGGCCATGCCGAGTGCGGCCGACAGCGATGTCGACGCGTGACCGGCGCCAAATGTGTCGTATTCAGACTCATCGCGGCGAAGAAATCCTGACAACCCGCCCGGCTGTTTTATTGTGTGAAGCTGATCGCGACGGCCGGTCAGGATCTTGTGGGCATAG
>DASXPW010000083.1:0-6125 GCA_036493385.1 Pyrinomonadaceae bacterium | reverse complement strand
ACGAGATAAATTCGGGCATTTATTGCTTTAACGCCCGAAAACTGTTTCAGGCGTTGTCGCGGGTCGGCAATCACAACGACCAGGGCGAATATTACCTGACGGATGTGCCCGGACTTCTGAGAGCTGATAATGAGGACGTTGCCATTTACAATCATGCGGACCCGGCCGAGGTTGAGGGCGTTAACAATCGCGTGCAGCTTGCCGAGCTGGAACGACAACTCCGCCGCCGGACCGTCTCGCGGCTGATGCTCGACTACGGTGTGTCGTTTATCGACCCGTGGGCGGCTTATGTCAGTGAACAGGCAGCCGTCGGCCGAGACACGGTCATCCACCCGAACGTCACTATTGAAGGCCGCACCGAGATCGGCGATGGCTGCATCATTCGTTCGGGCTCTCGTATCGTTAATTCTAAGATCGGCCGTGGCGTGGAGGTCCGAGATAATTGTCTGATCGTCGATTCTGATGTCGCTGACGGGGCTCAGATCGGGCCAATGGCCCATCTCCGCGCGCATGCCGAGATCGGTCCGGACGCACGTATCGGCAATTTCGTCGAGGTTAAGAAGAGCAAAATTGGTCGCGGCACAAAAGCAAGTCATCTAACCTATCTGGGTGACGCGACGATCGGCGAGAATACAAACATCGGCGCGGGCACCATAACCTGCAATTATGATGGCGTTCGCAAAAACGAGACGCACATAGGCAACAACGTCAAGATCGGCTCGGATACGATGCTCGTCGCGCCGATAACGGTCGGTGACGGAGCGGCGACGGGTGCCGGAAGCGTGGTGACAAAGGATGTCGAACCAGGAAAGCTCGTCGTCGGCGCTCCGGCTCAGGCGATAAAGACGATCGATGGCGACAAAGTCTAATTAAAGCTGATATGAAGATCACATTTTATGTTCTGTCCATACTCGTTGCAGGTTTTGCATTTTGGGCGCTCATCGAGGGTGTGCAGGCATATCTGAACGGTGAGGGATTTAAGGTCACATCGTTTGGGATTGCGATAATCGGGATCGCGCTTGCCGGACTGTGGATGAAGCGGGCCAGGTCGATGTAGTTCAATTCATATGTGTGGAATTGTCGGTTACGTTGGAAATAAACAGGTAGTGCCGTTGATCTTGGACGGCCTTAGAAAACTTGAATATCGCGGTTATGACTCGGCCGGCATCGCGGTTGCGGACGAGCAGCATCATCTCGAGCTTCGTCGCGCGGAAGGGAAGCTCAGAAACCTCGAAGAAACGATCCGTCTGCATCCACTCGACGGCACTTATGGCATCGGTCACACGCGTTGGGCGACGCATGGCCGACCGACGGAAGAAAATGCGCATCCCCATCGCGACCAGTCAGGAAACGTCGTTGTTGTTCACAACGGCATCATCGAAAACTACCTGCCGCTAAAAGAGCGCCTTGCTAGAAATGGCAGCACGTTCAAGACCGAGACCGACACTGAGGTCATCGCTCACCTGATCGGCCATTATAAAGACAAAGATCATCTCTCTCTGGAGCACGCTGTCGGAAAGGCGGTCAAGGAGTTAAAGGGAATCTTTGCTCTCGCGATAATCTCCGTTGACGAGCCCGACACGATCATCGCCGTTCGAGAGGGGCCGCCAGTCGTGATAGGTCTCGGCGATGGCGAATTCTTTGTCGCATCGGACGTTCCGCCGATCCTGCAGCATACGCGCGACGTCTTTTTCCTGGGTGATCGTGAGATCGCAGTCATCACGAAGGATTCAGTCCGTGTCACCGATTTTGACGGAAATGTCGTGGAACCCAAACGTCAGCGGATCACATGGGACCCGATCATGGCCGAGAAGGGTGGGTTCAAGCACTTTATGCTCAAAGAGATCTTTGAGCAGCCGCGAGCTGTTCGCGATACGGTGCAGGGACGCATGTCGCTCGACACGGGAAAGGTCTATCTCGATCAGATGGAGATCACGGCGGAAGATTTCCTCACGCTTCGTTCGATCAAGATCGCTGCTTGCGGTACGAGCTGGCACGCCGCACTCGCCGGGAAATACATGATCGAGCAGCTTGCGCGCGTGCCGGTTGAGGTCGACTACGCGTCCGAGTTTCGCTATCGTGATCCAGTACTGTCCGAGGACGACCTGGTCGTTGTAATTTCGCAGTCGGGCGAGACTGCCGACACCATTGCCGCGATGCGCGAAGCAAAAGCCGCTGGCTGTAAGGTGCTAGCGGTTTGCAATGTACAAGGTTCGATGATCCATCGTGAGGCCGACGGGACGATCCTGACGCACGCCGGCCCAGAGATCGGCGTTGCCTCAACAAAAGCGTTCACCGCGCAAATGGTCGCGTTGTATTTATTCGCGCTCTATCTCGGCCAGCTTCGCGGGACGATCGACGAAGAGCGGGCAAAATCGCTCGCAACTGACCTCGCACAGCTTCCGCTAAAGATCGAGACAGTTTTGAACAACGATGATGTCGTCGAAGAGCTGTCAAAAGAATTTTTCCGCGTGCAGGACTTTCTTTATCTCGGCCGCGGCATAAACTTTCCTGTTGCTCTCGAAGGTGCGCTAAAGCTAAAAGAGATCAGCTACATTCACGCCGAGGGTTATCCGGCGGGCGAGATGAAGCACGGCCCTAATGCCCTGATCGATGAAAAATTACCTGTCGTCGTGGTAAACACAAAGGAGTTTGGAAACGAAGCGAGTGAGTTGCGATACGAAAAAACTCATTCGAATATCGTCGAGGTAAAGGCCCGCGACGGCATCGTCATCGCCGTGCTGACCGAAGGCGACGCGATGAGTGCAAAAGTCGCAAATTACGTGATCGAGGTGCCAGAAGCATCCGACTTGTTGAGCCCGATCCTTTCGGTTGTGCCGCTGCAGCTTCTCTCGTATCACATTGCTGTACGGCGCGGCTGCGACGTCGATCAACCTCGAAATCTGGCGAAATCCGTTACGGTGGAGTGACCTAAGAAGGTCGCGGCCTCGGCTCAGATTCCGAAATCGGAATGGAGAACCTAGGAACGTATGAAGACTCTCGTCGTTCTTTTGTTTCTTTTCGCTGCAACAGGCGTACTCGCTCAAACCAAAATTCAGGGCCTGCTTACCGAAAGCGAGACAACGCCGCTCGGCATTGATGTCGCCAATCCCCGCTTTTCATGGCAGATGTCGTCAACGAGGCGCGGTGCTTTGCAGACCGCGTATCGCATCCAGGTCAGAGATCCGACCCATCAAACAGTCTGGGATTCAGGGAAAATATCTTCCGGCGAGTCGCTCAATATTTCTTACGCCGGGGACGAATTGAAGCCCACAGCTCGCTACGACTGGGCGGTCACGGTCTGGAATCGAACGGGAAACCAATTTACAAATTCGTCGTGGTTCGAAACAGGCTTAATGAATCCGGATCCAAATCTTTCCCCGTGGGGCGGAGCAACATGGATCGGCGGCACCGATGACGATCTGGTTCTTTACGCTCAATATTCCTCGATATTTAAGCTCGACTACACGCAGAAGATCAACGCGGGAAGCTCGCAAGCCTGCTTCGTCGTCGGGGCCAACGACCCGCGTCAAATGGACCGTAACAAGAACGTCTTTCAGCTCGAAAACAAAAAGAACGAGAGCTACATCAAGTTCGAACTGGACATTTCGCCGCTCGAAAAAACGCCCGGCGGATATGCCAAATTCAATGTGTACAGAGTTGGCTACACGCCTACTGATCGTGCCGACGCGCCCGTTGCCAGCTTTGATGTTCTACCATCGCTGATAAACGAAGCGAACAAAAACGCCGAGCACAAATTCGAGCTGCGCGATCGCTGGGGCGGGTTTCTTATCTCGATCGACGGAAACGACAACTTCGCCGTTCCAAAACCCGATGAAGAGAAACCGACAACGGGCCAGCGACGCCCGATCTCGGTCGTCGTCAATCCGTTTGGCGGCAATGGCGCTGTCAACACCTTCGGAATGCTGGGTGAGATGGGTTTTGCGGTCGGAGCCGGCCAGAGCTCTACCTTCAGGAACGTCGTCGTCTCCAATCTTCGTGCCCCGTCGCATGTTCTCTTCGCGGACGATCTGACAAAGCCGAATTACGACGGCCTCTACTCAAGCATCGGTCCAGACCTTACGATCAAGGACGGAGCTTATCATGTTAACGGGGGCGCAAATGGAGCATTCATCGTCCGCGACCCGAGCCGCAATGCGATGCCGATGCTGCGGACTGTATTTAATGCCGGTACCAAAAGGATTCAGGCTGCCCGCATTTACGCAACCGCCCGCGGGATTTACGAGCTGTATTTGAACGGCCAGCGCGTAGGCAATGATTATTACAACCCGGGTCTGACACAATATCCCAGGACGCAGATGTACCAGACATATGACGTAACGCCGCTCGTCCGCAATGGAAAAAATGCGCTAGGGGCCATGCTCGGCGAAGGCTGGTGGAGCGGGCTTTTGAGCTTTGACGCGATCGTCAACCATTTCGGCGACCGCCAATCTCTGCTCGCCAAACTTGTCATTACATACAGCGACGGGACAACGGACGTGGTTACCACGAACGACCGAAACTGGAAATATTTCAACGCTGGACCCGTCGTTTACGGCAGCATGCTCCTCGGTGAGGTCTACGACGCGAGGCGCGAGGCAAAGATCAAAGGCTGGAGCACGCCGCAGTACGACGACCACGCCTGGAAACCCGCCATAAAAATTCCGCTCGAGGGAAACGTTTACACCGACAGCTCCGGCCGATATGACTACAGCAAAATGCGGCTGATCGGTCAGGTCGGAAACAGCGCCCGCATATTTAAAACGATCACGGCGAAAAGTGTAAAAGAAGTTCGACCCGGCGTTTTTGTCTACGATCTGGGACAAAACATAACGGGTGTCCCGCGAGTAGCGTTTGCAAATGGCAAGTTAGGCCAAGAGATCACATTCCGCGTGTCCGAAATGCTGTATCCCGATTTACCCGAGTCGAAAGGCAACGTCGGGATGATTATGACCGAGAATTATCGCGCGGCCCTCTCACAGGACATTTACATAATGCGCGACGGGCCGCAGATCTATCAGCCGCGGTTTACGTCACACGGCTTTCAATTTCTCGAGATCACTGGCATTGACAGACCGCTGCCACTCGATGCGGTGCAAGGTGTTGCGGTCAGCTCTGTACTGAAACTCACGGCTGATTATGAGACATCGAATCCGAAAGTAAACAAATTATGGTCGAATCTGGTCTGGTCCAACGTCGATAATTTTCTCACTATTCCGACCGATTGCCCGCAGCGAAACGAGCGAATGGGCTGGGGCGGCGACATTAACGTTTTCTCACCGACGGCGGTTTACGTTTCGAATGAGGATGAATTTTTCCGGCGGCATATGATCGCAATGCGCGATATGCAGATGGCGAACGGGCGGTTTACCGACATCGCTCCGGTCGGCGGCGGTGGCGGCGGAATAATTTGGGGCAGCGCCGGCATCGTTCTGCCATGGGAGGCGTATCTTCAATACAACGACAAGGCCATGCTCGAAGAGCATTACGCCGCGATGTCCCGGTACATGGATTATCTCTCGACGACGGTCGACAAAAACACCGGCCTTTCGACCGAGATCGCGCTCGGCGATTGGCTCGGACGGCAATACAACCAGCTCGGCACAGCCTTTTTGACGACGGCGTATCATATCTACGATCTGCGGATCATGACAAAGATCGCAAAGATCCTAGGCAAAACCGACGATGCCGCGAGATTTGCAAAGATGCACGACGAGCGGAAGGCGGTTTTTAACGCAAAATTCGTCAGTGCCGATCATAAGACGATGGCGTTTACGAGCCGGACACACGGCGTTCCGCCGGAATGGAAGGTAGCCGACACGCAGACGTCGTATGCCGTCGGGCTCGAACTGAATGCATTCAGTGATGAGAATATTCCTTACATGGAAAGGGATCTCGCCGACTCGGTCCGCCGCAAGGACGCAGACGATACCGACGTCACGCGGCCCGAATATTCGCTGATGACCGGTTTTGTCGGCACGTCCTGGATCAGCAAGGCTCTGTCGGAACACGGCGCGACCGATCTGGCCTATCGCCAATTGCAAAACGAGCAATATCCATCGTGGCTTTATCCGGTTGATCAGGGCGCAACGTCGATCTGGGAACGTCTCAACGGCTATACGAAA
>DASXPW010000082.1:0-3174 GCA_036493385.1 Pyrinomonadaceae bacterium | reverse complement strand
TATCCGCGGCGGGCGGCTGTCTAGTAAGCCAGCGCCAATGATCGCGAATAAACGCAGTTAAGATCGACCAGATATCTCGCGCAAAATAGACAAACACCGCGACGAGCGTACCCAACTGGATGACCGCGATCGTTGCAGTTATCTGCTGTGGATTGCCAGCGTATATTTCAGTCCACCGGCTCGCGAACACCAAATGGGCGGTAGAGCTGATCGGTATGAATTCGGTCAGACCTTGAACGATGCCCAAAATAATGGCTTGTAGGTATGTCATTAACAGTAATTATCTGAACAAGAAATGTGAATTAGTTAAAGGAGCGCTCGAAGAATTTTAGCATTTATTGCTGACAAGATATAAAGCGTACAAATGGATATCGGCACACGGCTTGCGTCGATATATGCGGAGGTAATTTCGTTATGATACGCAAACTAAAATCAGGCGAGTTCAGGCTTTATTCAAAAAAGAAAGATGCAAAAACAGGCAAGCGCAAAAACCTTGGAACTTTTAAATCACGCGCGGCGGCCGAAAAACACGAGAGAGACGTCCAATATTTCAAGCATCATTGACGCTATTCCCGAAAACGTGCCCGCCCAGCGATGCGATCGTACATCCAGGCGGGCATTAATTTGCCCGCGCGGACGATGGTTGCAAGCTGCCACGGAAACGCGGCAAATTTCTTTTTCTTTTCGATCGCCTTGAGAAACAATGGAATAGCGTCGTCGAGGTCCATCAGATACGGCATTTTTGCCTCGCGGCCGGCCGTCAGCGGAGTTTTAATAAAGCCGGGCTGAATGATCGTGACGCTGACGCCTTTGTGCTGAATATCGAGCCTGACGCTCTCAAAAAATGCGATCATTCCGGCCTTGCTGGCTGAATATGCTGCAGAGTTAGGAAGGCCCCGGATGCCTGCCAGGCTAGAGATCGCGACCAGATGTCCATGGCCTTGGTCGAGCATTTTGGGCACGGCGGCATGGACGGCATTGACCGCACCCATGAGGTTGACGTCGATCACCTTTTTGACGGCTTCTGGATGATATTTACGCGTCCGATCGTCACCGCCGCCGATGCCGGCATTTGCTATTAAAATGTCGATGGCGCTGAATTCACTCACAAGGCGCCCGACGGCCTCGGCTAAGGCTGATTCGTCGGTAACGTCCGCTGGGTAGGCCCGGGCGACACCACCGGCCCGTTCGCAGCGCTCGGCAAGGTTGCGGAGCATATCTTCTCGTCTCGCAACCAAGCCAACCACGGCGCCTCGCTTCGCCATCGCAAGCGCGAGACCCTCGCCGATGCCGCTCGACGCGCCCGTCAGAAATACCTTTTTGCCATGCCAGAATTGAGTCATATCTATGATGGTCCTCGCGATCTTCGTAGGTTACTTTGTGCTCTTTGTGTTGAAAGAAGAAGTTTCGCACAAACAACACAGAGAGAAGCCACAAAGTTCACAAAGAAAACAGCGAAGCCGCACCAGCGAGTTACCGTTTCGCACGGTATACCAAGCTACCTCTTATTCATGATCGCTGCAGCCGGTCGACTTCCAATGCTAATATTTCCAAAAGCAAGTCCACCGTCGATAGGTGCGTCCTAAATGCGAGACACGCAAACCGCAGGGTGTACTTCCCGTTGAGCACAGTCGATGAAATAAAAACTCGACCGTCCGCCACGACCGCTTCTAATATGTTTTTGTTGAACGCATCAGCGTCGCCGGACTTCGGTTCATAGCGATAAACCACAACCGACAGCTCGGGCTCGAGACCGGAAACGAAACCCAATTTCTGCACTTCGCCGTGGAAATATTTGGCCAGCAAAAGCTTTTCTTCGAGACAGGCGCGGAATGGAGCTATGCCGTGAAGCTTTAGCGGCAGCCAGAGCCGCAGTCCGCGAAAATGCTTGGTCAACTCAGGCGACAGCTCAGCAGGCGAAAGCTCGTCGGGCCCGACAAAGGCGTCCTGCATGTAATTAGCGTCAAAACGGAATGAGCGCTTGAGGTCCTCGACATTTTTGACCAAAACAACGCCGAGGCCATATGGCAGAAACAGGCCTTTGTGTGGATCGATGATAAGCGAATCCGACAGCTCAAGCCCTTGCAATTTTTCACGGCCTTCGTCGGTGAGAATAAAGAAACCGCCATAGGCCGCGTCAATGTGATACCAGAGGTCGTGCCGTTTTGCGATCTCGCCGATCTCGGGCAGCGGGTCTATGGAACCGACATCGGTCGTGCCGGTAGATGCCACGACGAGGAACGGATTCAGGCCGGCGGCCCTATCCTCATTGATCATGCGTTCGAGGTCCGACGGAACGATCTTGAATTTCTCATCGATCGGAACAAACCGCAGGATACATTCCCCGAGGCCCGCCACGCGGATCGCTTTGTCCACCGAATGATGAGCCTGTCTTGAGAGATAGATAACCGAACTCGGAATTTCAGCCGATCTAATGCCCTTGGCATCGCGGGCGACGACGATGGCGATCATGTTGGCGAGGCTGCCGCTGGTTGTCAGGTTTCCGCTAGCCGTTGCCGGATAGCCAACGAGGTCGTTCATCCAGCGAAGCAGCATGTTTTCCATCCGGACCGCGCCCGGACCGGCATAGTAAACACCAGCGTATTTGTTGAAAACGTCGACCAGGTAATCGGCAAGAGCAGAGTAGTAGATGCCGCCGCCGGGTATGTAGGCGAGGTGGCCGCCTGCGGCGGGATTGAGGCCCGGTTCGTCGACCCGCCGGCGAATGATGTCGAGAGCTTGTTCGAGACCGATCGGTTCGTCGCCGATGCGAAGCTCTTCTGCCCCATTAGGGTCGCGAGCCATGACGTTAAACGTTTTGAGCGTCTCGATCTGATCGAGGAAACCCTCTGTATAATCGATGACCGCCTCTTGCGCGGAGCGGCGGTCACGCGGTGTCGGCTCCAGCTTGCGAGCAATGGGCTCAAGCTCGCCTAATCGTGCTTTTATATCCATCCTGAAAGACTTTTGCGAAAAGCATATTATAAACGGACGAGCGCAAAACTGCCCGGCGGCTTAACCAGATTCCACGTATTCGGTGTCATATCCAAGGCGAATGGCTATGCACCCTATTTGTATCTGCGGGTAAACGGCAAAGATGGTCTGATCCTCGTCAGACTTCGACGACGGTCGTGACGATGACGGGTTTTGTGCGAAGGCGCTTTTGGACGAAGC
>DASXPW010000081.1:0-5492 GCA_036493385.1 Pyrinomonadaceae bacterium | reverse complement strand
CCAGATCGCCAAAGATACAAACCTGTCGGCCGACGACAGCACGGGCGGACTCTGGCGCTGGCTTAAGAGCTTGTTCGTTAAGGCCAAAAAGAATGACACTGGCGGCGATACGCAGCCCGAGAAGGAATTTCGACCGCTATTCGACTTTGTAAAGGGAAAGGAAAACAACGTTCCGGTCGACACATACCAAACGAAATTTGCCGCCCTCTTGAAGACGTTCAACGAACAGGTCACGTCGAACGAGAAGATGCGCGAGATCTCGCAGAAGATGGCCAATGAGGAAGACCCCCTGAAGCTCCACGCGGCCGAGACTGACATCCAGAAGCTGGCGGGCGGATTCAAGGACACGGCTTCGGGCCAGGAGTTGCAAACTTTGTTGCTCAAGCCGGTTGCCAGCCTGCGCCAAGTGTTCGGCGCGGACCCGAAGACACAGATCACGAAGTCATGGAACGATCAGATCCTACCGGCGGCGAAGGACATTGAGAAAGGATATCCATTCGAGGACGGTCAAAATGAGGCCGACATGACCAAACTGACGGCCTTTCTCAACCCAAATGATGGCCAGTTCACACAGTTTTATAAGACCCGAATACAAAAGTACTTTGAAGAGTCAAATGGACAGGTAAAGCCGATACAGGGCTCTGACGTGCAGTTTTCTGATGACTTTGTTGCGTATCTTAACAACGTGATGAACCTTCAAAAGACGCTGTATGGCACGAGCCCAACACCGAAATTCGAGTACGAGTTTGGCATTAAGCCCGTCAGTGGCGGCCTGGTCCAGATCACTCTGGACGGTCAAAAGGTCTCGTCAGACGCGACGGGCACGATCAAGGGAACATTCCCCGGCAGCGGTACAGACCTCGGAGTGATCATTGAGCTCGGCTCAACCTCGGCGACGACTACGTCGGGTACGCCGGCCGCGGCAAATTCAAACTCGGCTGCAAAGCCAGCCAGTAGCGATCCGGGACAGAAGACCTGGCCCGGCACCTGGGGACTCTTCCGGTTTGTTGACGACGGCCACCCTGTCAAGGGTTCCGGCGGCGAATATACCTTGGGCTATAACGTTGGCGGCAAATCGATCACGGCGACGATCAAGCCGACCGGCGGCGACCCGTTCGATAAGAACGCGTTCAAGTCGATCAAGGCGCCGCCGACAGTTTTAAAATAAGCCTCGCTCAGCGTGCACCTTTTGTTTGCATCGGCGGGAGCAATAACGAGCTAGAGCTCGCACCCTAAACCTTATGAACGACGCCAAATTACTGTTGGACGCTGGGAATCTGTCCGGGGCGGTTGAGGCCGCGTTGAATCTCGTTAAATCACACCCGACAGACGCTACCGCGAGGACATTTCTTTTCGAATTGTCGTGTTTCTCGGGAGACTGGGACCGGGCCGAGAAACAGCTCGACGTCATCGGACACCAGGACACGAACGCAATGGTCGGCTCGCTAGTGTACCGACAGAACTTTAAGGACGAACGGGATCGGATGAAATTGTTCTCCGACGGCCTGAAGCCGCAGTTTATGACCGAAATACCGTCCTACGTCGAGGACCTTTTTTCGGCCATCAACCGGCTCAGAGAGGGCAATGTTTTCGAGGCTCGCAGCATCCTGGACACAGTTGAAGAGAATCGGCCGGCATTTTCCTGCTCGGTTAACGGGGAAGCATTTAGTGATTTTCGCGATTATAACGATCTCACTATGTGTGTCTTTGAGATGTTTCATAAGGACTCATACATGTGGCTGCCCTTTGAAAGCGTGCAAAAGGTCGAGTTTTTCGAGCCCAAGTCGCTTCGCGACCTGTACTGGACACAGGGAAAGATCGAACTGAATAACGGCATGTCCGGAGAAGTTTTCTTCCCGGCCCTTTATTCGGGCTCGTGGAAGAGCGATAACGACCAGGTTCGCTTGGGCCGGATGACCGACTGGCGGGACGCCGGGGACGAGGTTTTCACGGGCGAAGGGACAAAAATGTTTTGGATGGATGGCCGCGACAGGTCGATTTTGGACATCCGAACGGTAGAATTTTTACATTCTGACCAGGAATAGTGAAAATTCGCGTGATTTTTTGAAGGTTTTGCTTTATTATGTTTCACACCTTCAAAGCAAAGTTGTTTTTCGATTCACCTTGTTTTCTAGAATCTGAGGAGTTTTTTCGATGGTTGAAGAGCTTCAACAGCCGTCAGTCATAGACCTTGGTGGGCTACTGCAGCCCATTCCCGGCGAGAATCCGTCGGGCGAAAGCCAGCGCTATTCGGGTCTCTACGATGAGATCGCCGAGGCCCGTCGGGCGGATAAAGATCTTGCCCAGGGTGCCTGGCAGACCGAGCTAAAGGTCGCGGACTTTGGCCAGGTGATCGACCTCGCCGTGCCTGCTCTCACCGCGAAAACAAAAGACCTCCAGATCGGAGTTTGGCTCACCGAAGCGCTTATTAAGAAGCATGGTTTTGTCGGTCTTCGCGATGGTTTGAAATTGATCACCGGTTTTCAAGACCTGTTTTGGGAATCTCTGCATCCCGAGATCGATGAAGGCGACGAAGAAGGTCGGGCAAACGCGATCGCGTGGCTCGAAACCAACGTTTCATTTGCGGTAAAGGGAGCCCCATTCACGGGCGTTGAAGGCTATAGCTTCTTGGACTGGGAAGACTCAAAGGTCTTTGATTGGCCTGAAACGCTTGATGGGCTTAACGTCGAAGACCGGAAAAGATTATCAGAACTGAAGGAGCTATCCGAACGCGAACACCGCGTCACGGCGGACCAATGGCGTAGGGAGGTCGCGACAACCCGCCGCGCCGCCTGTGAAAAAGCAAACTTTTTGATCGAGGAATGCTGGACCGCCTATAACGAGCTCAATCGCGTAATCGAGGAAAAATTTGACCGCAAGCAGGCGCCCGGTGTCACCGGTCTTAAGAAGGCCCTCGATGAGGTCCACACCCAGGTTAAAAAGCTGCTCGAAGAAAAGAGGATCGAAGAGCCGGATGCGGTATTCGATACGGCGGCCGATTCGGACGCGGGAGCTGAGGGTGCGACCGGAGCCGACGGGCAATCAGGCGGCGTCGGTGGAGCGGTCAAGAATCGACAAGATGCCCTCAGGAGGCTTGCCGAGATCGCGGACTTTTTCCAGCGGACCGAGCCGCACAGTCCGGTCTCGTACCTCGTCCAGCGCGCCGTGAAGTGGGGAAATATGGGCCTCGATAACTGGCTGCAGGACGTGATCAAGGACAACTCGATAATCGAGCAGGTGCGGCAAACATTGGGTTTCAATACCAACGATAACCAGACCGCACCTTAGTAATTAAGGATGGGCAGGAATGCATGGCAGGAATATTTACGATTTGAATTTTTAGATTAGGAGAAAAGCTAATGCCAAAAAAAGAAAGTTTGCAACATAAGATCGATCGCGTACGCCCGCCGCGCGTACAAATTACCTATGATGTCGAAACAGGCGGAGCGATCGAATTGAAGGAATTGCCGTTTGTTCTCGGCGTGATGGGAGACTTCGCCGGCAAATCAGACGAACCGCAGCCGGCGCTGAAAAACCGAAAGTTTGTCGAGATCGATCCTGATAACTTTGATCAGGTCCTCACAGGAATGAAACCTCGTCTGGCCTATACCGTCGATAACAATCTTCAGGATGACGGCAGCAAGATGGGTGTCGAGTTGAAATTCAAGAACATGGAGGACTTCGAGCCCGACAGCGTCGTGCAACAGGTCGAGCCTCTGCGAAAACTGGTCGAAGCTCGTAAGAAATTGGCCGATCTTCGCTCGAAAATGGACGGAAACGAAAAGCTGGAGACGATGCTTGAGGACATTTTGTCGAGTGCCGATAAGCAGAAAGAACTCAGCAAAGAATTAGGTATCGACGGTAAGGAGGAATAACGACGTCATGGCAACAAAGAAAGAAGCAGAAGCTACTGCTCAAACCGTAGAAGAAACCCAGGAAGCCAGTCTCCTGGACCAGATCTTGACCGATGGCCGATTGGCCCGAGACGAGTTTCAAAAGGAACAGTCAAAGGACATGATCGCCGAGTTCGTGAACCAGGTGATGAGCGGCCAGCTTACGATGAGCAAGAACATGGACGTCGCCATCAACTCGCGAATTGCTGAGATCGACCGACTCTTGTCGTCGCAGTTGAACACGATCATGCATCACGAGGACTTCCAAAAGCTTGAGGGATCGTGGCGCGGCCTTCATCATTTGGTCAAGAACAGCCTGACCGGCCCGATGCTGAAGATCCGGGTCATGAGCGTAACGAAAAAGGACCTCATAAAGGATTTTGAACGGGCGCTCGAATTTGATCAGTCGGCTACGTTCAAGAAGGTCTATGAAGAAGAGTACGGCACATTCGGCGGCGCTCCGTACGGAGCTCTGATCGGTGATTTCGAGTTTGGCAATCACCCGCAGGACCTTGCCCTGCTTGAAAACTTGTCGCAGGTGGCCGCTGCATCCCACGCACCGTTCCTAAGTGCGGCCGCGCCAGGTTTGTTCGGCTGGGACACGTTCTCAGAGATGACCGATGTTCGAGACATCTCGAAGATCTTTGACAGAACGGAATATGCGAAATGGCGCAGCTTCCGCGAATCTGAAGACTCGCGTTACGTGGGGCTCACTATGCCGCACACCCTGATGCGCGAGCCGTATGGTGCCGCCACGCGTCCGACAGAGACCTTTAATTTTGAGGAAGACGTCGACGGCCGCGACCACAAGAAATATCTTTGGGGCAATGCCGCGTATTCGCTCGGCGTTCGGCTCACCGAGGCGTTCTCGATGCATGGGTGGTGCGTTGCTATCCGCGGCGTTGAGGGCGGAGGTCTCGTCGACGGACTTCCGACGCATACTTTCCAAACGGATGAAGGTGAAGTGGCAATGAAATGTCCGACCGAGGTTGCCATCACGGATCGCCGCGAAAAGGAATTCGCGGACAACGGTTTCATACCGCTGGTCCACTGCAAAGGGACCGACTATGCGGCGTTTTTTGCGACTCAGTCGGCTAATAAGTCGAAAAAATACGACACTGACGCCGCAAATGCCAATGCCCGGCTCTCCAGCCAGTTGCAGTACATTTTTGCCGTGTCGAGATTTGCACATTACCTCAAGGCAATGATGCGTGACAAAGTCGGGAGCTTCATGTCGAGGGTAGACGCCGAGACATTTCTTAATCGCTGGATCAAGAACTACATAATTGAGAGCGATACCGCGTCACCCCAGATGAAGGCGAAGAAACCGCTTCGCGAAGCGAGGGTTGACGTGGCCGAGATTCCCGGAAAGCCGGGATGTTATCGTGCGGTTGCATTTCTACGACCGCATTTTCAACTGGACGAGCTGTCTGTTTCGCTCCGTTTGGTGGCCGATCTGCCGCCGGCGGCAAAGGCCTAACCGGGCGGGCCTCGATTTAACGGAAAAAATGATTATTTTCGGCAAATCCTGGCTTACGCTTCGTCCTCCAATTGTGCTATTGGGAATACGCTAATAGCGGGAAAGTTAAAACTGACTTT
>DASXPW010000080.1:0-7512 GCA_036493385.1 Pyrinomonadaceae bacterium | reverse complement strand
CCGCCCGCGGTGAGTGCTGGCAGAGGATGTTCCATCCGAGCTTTCGACAGAGTCTTTTCGTAGAAAGCAATGTATTGCGGAACGATCTTGTCCGAGCCATAACGTTGGACGGCCGCCTCGCGTCCTTTTCGGCCAAACGCCCGCCTGAGGCCCTCATTTTCTAACAGCGTTAACGTATCTTCCGCCATCTTTTCGGTATCGCCGACATCGCTCAGGTAGCCGGTCTCGCCGTCGGTAACGACCTCGGGAATGCCGCCAATTCGCGTGGCGATGACGGGCACCTCGCATGCTAAGGCTTCAAGCGCTGCCAGACCGAACGACTCCAGTTCGGACGGCAGCAGAAACACATCCGACACGCCAAGGTAATCGGCGATCTTCCCCTGTTTTCCGACAAACAAAACATCGCGCGACACGCCGAGCTTTTCCGCTTTGTAAACGACAGCGCCGCGCTCGGGCCCGTCACCGACCATCACGAGCCGCGTCTGCGGGTGCCGTTTCTTGACCTGGGCAAAGATCTCGATGCAGTCGACGGGACGCTTTACGGGACGAAAATTAGAAACGTGTGTCAGTAACTGTTCGCCGTTCGGCGCCAGTTCTTCGCGAAGCGGCGAATCCTCAAGCCGTTTGTAATGACACGCACAGATAAAGTTTGGAATGACCTCGACATCGTCAAAATCGAACGTCTCGATCGTCGCCTTTTGCAAAAATTTAGAAACGGCCGTGACGCCGTCCGATTGCTGCAGGCCGTATCGGGTGATCGGCAGATACGACCGGTCGGCACCGACCAACGTGATGTCCGTCCCGTGGAGCGTCGTGATGACGGGAACATATCGTTTTTGTTTGATCGACTCGCGGGCGAGGATCGCCGAGATCGAATGCGGTATCGCGTAATGAACATGCAGCAAGTCGAGCTTTTCGGAACGTGCTACGGTCGCCATTTTTGTCGCCAGAGCCAGATCATAAGGCTGATGCTCAAAGAGCGGATAAGACATCATCTCGACCTCATGAAAATGCACGCGCTCGCCAAGCTCGGTCACACGCGTCGGCAGAAACGACGAAATGAAATGTATATTGTGGCCGCGCTCAGCCAATTCACGGCCGAGTTCCGAGCCGACTATGCCACTTCCGCCGTAGGTCGGGTAAACCGTAATGCCGATGTTCATAATGCGTAAACAAAATCGTAACAAAACTAGTTACAGAAAACCACTAACTTTGAGCTTTCAATTACGCCTTCCTTCGTCTTACGAGAAAGACGATTCCCTTGTTGTCATCGGTGAAAAGAAACGAGTTGGCGTCGAGCTTCAGGATGTCACACGGCCGGCCCGTGACGACGCCCTTTTGCAAAAAGCCAGTGATCAGGTCCTGCAGCCGCTGGCCGGGTCGCATAACGACGATCTTGTAGCCGTGACCGATGTGTTTGTTGGTAGAGCCATGCAGCGAAACCACAAATGCATTGCGGATCGGCGCGGGCGAATCGTCGCCAAAGTAGTCAAATCCGAGCGACGAGCTTCGTGCGGGAAAGAACGCATACGGCGCGATCACATTGCGGCAGCCTTCGGGGCGTTTTAGGATGGGATCTGCGAATACTTTGCCGTTTGAAGAATGACAATACGGCCACCCGTAATCTGCGATGGAATTGTCGGTACCGCCTGCGGTAGCGGGTGGGGAGGCATTCGCAACACTGAGCAGCCGATAAAAAGTCTCGTCCGGCTTCTCAGTGCCGAGGTGATCGGAACCTTGATTCGTCGCATAGAGCGAATCGCCGATCCATTTCAACCCAACGGCGTTTCGCAATCCTTTGGCGATCTCGCGCTGGTCCGAGCCATCAGGATTCATCTCGATCACGCTTGCCCGCACGGCTTCCTTCTCGACGCACGAGTTGCAGCTTGAGCCGACCGAGACGTACATCTTCCCGTTCGGCCCGAAAGCGATCGTTCGCGTGAGATGCCAGCCGCCGTATTTGTAGCTGAGTCCATAGTCGGGAAAGGTCGCCAGCGTCTGCGGGTGCGTGTCGGTCGGCCGGGTCTCGCCGGCGGTAAATTTTCGTCGCGTCAGCTTCTCGGTCTCGGCGATGTAGATCCAATCCTGTCCGCTCGCGTCGCGATAAAACTGGACGCTGTTCGGATTATGCAAGCCGGTCAGATATGGAATGACCCGCGAAAATCTGCCGCTTCGGTCGTCCCAGCCATCGAGAATGTAGATGACGCCGCGTTTGTTGTCCGTGAGGTTATACATGTCGGTCACGAAGATGCGACCATCCGATGCCTTTGCAAAAAAGCGGACACGTTTCAGCCCCTCGACGGCCGGCGTTATGCCGAAACCCTCGGCAACGTTGAGCGAAAAGCTCTTACCGCTTCTAAGCGTTACCTTTTGCGGAATGAGCCTGGTTTGTGAAAATGACTGAACGGAACAAAACGCGAGAATAATTATGAGCAGCTTTTTCATCTTTCGGAATAACTGAGACCTGATAACTTATAACTGATAACTGTTATCAATTCATCTTGCCGTTATTCGTTTTTCGTTATTCGTTGTAGGTTATTCCGGGAAAATTAATATGGACGTGGAACAATTCAAGATCAGAGAAGGGGCCAAGGTCGATCTCAACGAACACCCCACCGATTTCACCGATAACCTTAGCGACAAGGATGCCGCCCGAGAACCTCTCAAACAAAACATCCAGCGGCTCAGCGACCTGCAGGACACGCTCTATGCTCAAAATATTTACTCGCTGTTGATAGTTCTTCAGGCAATGGACGCCGCCGGCAAGGACAGCGTCGTTAAACACGTAATGAGCGGCGTCAATCCGGAGGGGTGTCAGGTGACCTCGTTCAAGGCACCGTCAGCCGAAGAGCTTGATCACGATTTTCTTTGGCGGTGCCAGGTTGCACTTCCCGAACGCGGAAAGATCGGGATATTCAACCGATCGCAGTACGAGGAGGTATTGGTCGTCCGCGTGCATCCCGAAATACTCGAGGCCGAGCAGCTCCCCGACGACGTGAAACACTCATCCGATATCTGGGAACAACGTTACCGGCAGATTCGCAACTGGGAAGACGCCCTGTTTGAGAACGGCATTCACGTGGTCAAATTCTTCCTGCACGTATCGAAGGACGAGCAAAAGAAACGCTTCCTCGCCCGCATCGACCAGCCGGACAAAAATTGGAAATTCTCTTCACGAGACGTCAAAGAACGCGGCCACTGGGACGACTACATGCAGGCCTACGTCGACGCCATCGAGGCGACCTCGACTGAAAAAGCGCCTTGGTACATCATCCCGGCCGACAAGAAATGGTTTACGAGGCTCTCTGTTTCTAAAGTGATAGTGCAGAAGCTCGAGTCGATGGGTCTGGCATATCCAAAATTATCCGGCGCAGGCCTGGCTGATCTAGAAGAGTCAAAAAAACTTCGTCAATCTGAGAAGACGTGAGCGTCAGGAGCCAGGGTCAGCGTTTACCGTATCTATGACCATACTGTTGTCGATTATTTCGATTCGAAACGGATTGGAATACTTGCGTATTCCTTCTCTTTGTTCTTTTGATGGTAAAAAAACGTATGCCAAGACTGCTGGTCGAATTGGTACCGAGTCAGAAGGTTCGAACAAAGCACCTTTCGCGGCGATCTCGGCCGCTCGCCGAAGCAATGGATTTCCACTCATGGAGTTCGCGGAGGTGACATGTCCCCCTTTGTCTATCTCCACAGCGATGAAAACTTCTCCGGTCGCCCTTACGGCACGAGCAGCGGGAGGATAACTTGATTTGGGTATTGAAATGGGCGTTGGAAAACCGCTTCCATTCGGGGTTCGACAACAGAAGCGACCCGGGTCGAGAACGATAGTTAAATTGTCGGGATTTAGCGGACCATCAGTGATATTCACATGCAAACGGAAATCAGGGGCGTCGAATTTACTTGCTGTGAGGTCGTATTCTCCGGGCTTGAGTCGCATTTGGAATTCGCCATTCAGATCTGTAGACGCGCAACTTGTCCATGAATCTCCAGAACACAGTGTCAGCCCTGCCACTATCTCATCTGCGGGTGTTTTTACCGTGCCGCGCAGTAGGTACTCGTGGGTAGTCTGAGCGGTCATATGACTGATGCCGAAAACTAAGGTCGCCAGCAAGAACTGTAGCCGATTCATCCATTTGTGTTGATGTTAAACCTAGCGAGATGGTTGGTTTACTGGCACAAGGCGCATGATGCGGTCGTCATCAGAGGCTGCCGAGCCGCGGCCGTCGCGGTTCGATGTTGAGAAGTAGATGTAGCCGTCCGGCCCCTGCTCCATTTCGCGGATGCGGCCGTACGTCTTTTCGAACAGATTCTCCTGCCGAACGACCTTTCGACCGTCGAGCACAACGCGGATAATGCGTGTTCCGGCGAGACAACCGAAGAAGAAATTGCCGTTTAGCTCTTTGAAAACTGAACCCGTATAAAACATCGCGCTTGCCGGAGCACACGCGGGCGAATATTCGAGCAGCGGCGATTCCATCCCGGCCTGCGTCATTTGGTGATGGATGACCGGCCAGCCGTAATCTTTGCCCTTTTCGATAATGTTGACCTCATCGCCGCCTTGCCCTTTGCCTTCGAAGCCGCTCGGGCCGTGCTCGGTCTCAAACAGCAAACCGGTCCCGGGCTGCCACGCCAGCCCCTGAGGATTGCGGACGCCGTAAGCCCAGATCTCGGGCCGCACGCCTTGCTTGCCGACAAATGGATTATCCTGCGGGACGGTGCCGTCGTCATTGAGCCGCAGGATCTTGCCCGCAAGCGAATCCATCTGCTGTGCAAGCTCCCACTTTGTCGAGTCGCCGTCGGAAATATAGAGTTTGCCGTCGGGTCCGAATCGGCATCGCATTCCCGCATGAAACTGGGCCGCGGGAACGTCTTCGATGATCGTTTTCGGATCGGTAAACTTGCCGCCGGCGTACGTGTATCGGACCACTCTGTCTCGCTTGCCGTCTTTGTTATAGGCGTATGAGAGATAGACGAAATTGTTCTTTGCAAAATCGGGATGAAGCTCAATGTCCATCAGCCCGCTTTCGCCCGACGGTTCGACATCGGGCACCGTGAAGACCGGGTCGGCCTGCAGCCTGCCAGCCGTAATGATCCGAACCCGACCGCGGCGCTCAGTCACGAGCATGTCTCCATTCGGCAGCCACGCAAATCCCCACGGCACCTCGAGGCCGGTCGCCACCGTCTCGACACGAAACTTTGCGTCGCCGCTCGCTGTCGAAACCGTCTGATCCGGTGCCGGTGCTGCAGGCCGCTGGCTGCATGCAAGGCTCGTCGCCACTAGGATCAGCAACAACGGACGGGCAATTTGCCGATGGATCATAGCTCGCTAACCGCCGCTCTTTAGCTCATCGAGCGACGTCTTCCTCCGTTTGAAAAAATGCAGTGCAAACGGAATTGTACTTACTGCTCCGACTATCAACAACGGCAGGCCGATCGACTTTCGCGTCCGCGCCGACAGGCCGCTTGTCGCGAGCATCCCGAGCCCCGCGCCGAGCATGCCGCGCGTCGCGCCAAACAGTGCCAATTCCGGGAGCTTGATTCTAATTTTTCGAGCCATTGCAAGACCTCCTTTCGCGTATGAACCCGACGTCGGGTTCGATACGGCGCAGATGAGATCGGGCGATGGACATCCTGCATACCCCGCCCGAATTGAAAATACCGACAGGCTATGTTGACGTAGATCTGCTCTTCGCCTGGCTCGTCGATGTTGTACCGGTGTCTGTTTGCGGCGTCGTTGTCTGCGAAGCGTTCGGCTCGTTTTGCATGCCGGCGGATGAGAAACGCTGCTGCTCATTCTCAACGCGAATCCGGTTTTCGACATTCGAAACGCCGCTTATATCGTCCGCGATATCTTCGGCAAGACGCTTTTCGTAGCGTGTGTTGACCGTGCCGGTTAATGTTACATCGCTGCCTTGAACGGCCACTTCGATGTTCGATGCATCGAGATGATAGTGGTCGGTCAGCCGGTCGTTGATGTCCTCACGAATGCGTTCGTCAGACCGGGTGTAGTTTTTCGGTCCGCGTCCTCTATGTCCTCGCGTCTGGTCCGTCTGTCGGCGGCGCTCGGCATCTTCGTCGCCGAACCATGAGGAAACTTCGTCCGATGCGCGGTCCCACCAGTTTCGGTCGCCACGATTGCCGGAGCGGTCATTGTAAAAACCGCTTTCAGATGTCGGATAGCTAGCGCGATCCGGCCCATTTCCCGGCCTGCCATACCCGCGGCCGCCATAACCACGATCGAAGTCGGAGGGATCTCGGCGGTCATGGTTACTGAAATCGCCTCGCTGACGACGCCGGTTGGCTTCGGGCTCCCAGTCGCCACCGTAACCGAGCCCGTATGCGTCGCGGCCAAAACCGGCACGCCGCTCGGTCGACTCGTAAAGGCGACGTTCCGGATAGTCATAGTTAGAGTTTCCGGTGCTGTCACGCCATGACGAGCCAAAGGCATGGTTCGGCTCTACATCCTGCAGCCCGTCACCGTATCCCATCCGGCCGCTGCCGAAATAATTCTCGCCTCGGTCAAAGCCGGACGGTGTCCGCGTTTGACGGTTGGCGGTGTCATTGAAATTTCTCTGTTCGGAACGGCCTCCCTCAAAATAGTCGTCGCGGTAGCCGTAGTCGCCGCGAAAGTCTCTTCGGTCATTGTCTCTAGATCGATTTGGCATTTTCTAACCTCCCAATATGTTCGTCTGCCGTGTGAAGTGTAATTAAGGTTTCATCTTTGCCTGGATTCCCTTCACCGTATCAAGGTGCTTTTGCAGCACGGGCAAGGTCTTTGTTGCAAACGCCTTCACATCGGCATTAGTGCTGTTTTGCGATTCCTTCTGAAACGTACTTATGTCCTTTTCGTGATCGCTGACCATGTCCTCGACGAATTCCTGGTCGAAATCGTCGCCGGTGAGGCTCTTCATTTTGTCGTATGTCGATTGATGCGAGCCCATGCCGGTCGGCTCATTAAAGTTCAGCTTCTTGACGAGCGCCGCCGCTTCCTGATTGGCCTTCGAGTGGTCTGTGACCAACATCTGGCCAAACTTCTTTATGTCGGCGTTCTTAGACTGTGTTTGAGCGAGCTTTCCGAGCGCGACTTCCGTGCTTCCGCCCTCGATCACATCGGTCAAAAAGCTCTCGGGCGCAGGCGTGGTCATGCTGCTAGCAGTGTTCGCTATCGAATTGGCCGCGTTGCCGAGCGTGCTGCCCGAGTTCGAATTTGACATATTGCTGTATGTATTCGTGTTAGTGCGATTTAAGTTGCTCGATGTATTTACGTTAGCGGTAGTCTCACAGCCGACCATAGCTAACCCGAAAAGCGCCAACGCTGCGGCGCAGATTGTGAAATTTTTCATCTTCCGACCTCCTCAAATGTCTTAGATCCCCCCGTGCCGAACGACCGACTCCATTTAATACAAACGGGCCCAACCTATCGGCAAAAAATGTCGATTAATGAATTGACGCAAGATGGGTGCCAGTAGCTTGACGCGTTTCACCGGCCGCGCGGATGATCGTCTT